>ONEP01000145.1 GCA_900316875.1 Candidatus Ruminimicrobium bovinum | reverse complement strand
TTGTTTTGTAGTGTCGTTGGTATGGTCGTTTCCATACCTCAATACTTCCATACATCTATACCTCAAAATTTTTCGGAGAAAAATTTTATGAACATCGTCGTCGCAGGAACAGGATATGTAGGTTTATCAATGGCGGTTTTGTTATCACAACAAAACAATGTCGTTGCCGTTGATATTGTCCCGGAAAAAGTAGAACTTATAAACAATAAAAAATCACCTATTTCAGATAAAGAAATAGAGGATTTTTTATCAAATAAACCATTGAATTTAACCGCAACAACAAATGCAGAATCTGCCTATAAAACAGCGGACTTTGTAATTATTGCAACACCAACAAACTATGATGAAACAAAAAACTATTTTGATACATCTTCGGTTGAAGCAGTTATTAAACAAGTTATTGAAATAAATCCTAAAGCATATATTGTAATAAAATCAACAATACCTGTAGGTTTTTGTGAAACCGTTAAGAAAAAATATTCTTCTGAAAATATATTGTTCAGTCCTGAGTTTTTAAGGGAAGGTAAGGCATTATACGATAATTTATATCCATAAAGAATAATAGTAGGAACAAACCTTAAAAACAAAGAACAAACGGAAAAAGCAAACCGGTTTGCAAACCTTTTAAAACAAGCGGCGATAAAACAAGATATCAAAACATTAATAATGAATACTACCGAAGCAGAATCTGTAAAACTTTTTGCAAATACATATTTGGCATTAAGAGTAAGTTTCTTCAATGAACTTGATACTTATGCGGCAATAAGAGAACTTGATACAAAATCAATAATAGAAGGTATCGGCTTAGACCCCAGAATAGGAAGTTATTATAACAACCCTTCATTCGGGTATGGCGGTTATTGTTTACCTAAAGATACAAAACAATTACTTGCAAACTACAACGATGTTCCGCAAAACATAATATCGGCAATAGTTGCCTCAAACACCACAAGAAAAGATTTCATAGCCCAACAAATAATATCAAAACATCCAAAAACGGTAGGAATATACAGGTTAACAATGAAAGCCGGCTCGGATAATTTCCGTCAAAGTTCAATACAGGGAATAATGAAAAGAATAAAAGCAAAAGGAATAGAAGTAATAATTTACGAACCGATGATGAAGGAAGAAAGTTTTTTCAACAGTAAAGTAACAAAAGATATTAACGAGTTTAAAAAAGTAGCAGATGTAATAATAGCAAACAGATTTAACAGTGAACTTAGTGATGTAAAACAAAAAGTTTACACGAGAGATTTGTATTTTAGAGACTAAGACGGCAGAAGATTTGAAGATTGGATGATTGGAAGAATAGAAGAAAAGTTGTCATTCCGTGCTACGACATGGAATCCAAGTTTTTGAGTCGTTTTAGTTTGCAGTTTAGTCGTTATAAAACAGGTGTTGTTGTTTGGTAGGTAGTCGGTGTGGTCTTTTCCATACCTCAATACTTCCATACATCTATACCTCAAAATTTCCGGAGGAAATTTTTAATGCTTCGTTTGTTGGACATATTTTTTAGCGGTATAGCAATTATAGTGTTGTTCCCTTTTATGATACCTGTAATGATAGGTTTAAAACTTACAGGGGAACATGATATTTTTTATTTGCAACCAAGAATAGGAAAGGGAAGAAAACCTTTTAATTTAATAAAGTTTGCAACAATGCTAAGAAATTCTCCTAATATGAAAGGTGGTCTTTTTACAAGCGAAAATGACCCAAGAATGTTGCCTATGGGAAAGTTTTTAAGAAAGACAAAAATAAATGAATTACCCCAATTAATAAATGTTTTTATTGGACAGATGAGCATAATAGGTTATCGTCCAACGGTTAAAGAACATTTTGAAGGTTATCCCGAAGAATGTAAAGTAAAACTTGAAAAAGCTCGTCCGGGACTTTCCGGTATTGGTTCAATTGTATTTAGAGATGAAGAAAATATTTTAAATAATTTTCAAGATAAACATTCATTTCACCAAAATGTAATTGCACCTTATAAAGCAAAACTTGAAAGCTGGTATATAGATAATAAAAGTATATCTTTATATTTCAAATTAATTTTTATGACTGTTCAGGTGGTATTAAATCCAAAATCACAAGTTTATTCTAAATTGAAAAATTTACCACCTGTTCCTGATGATTTAAAAAAATACTTAATCGGAGAAAACAACTAATGATAGATAATATTTTACATTTAATCGGCAGAACAAATCCGTTATTTATAAAAGATATAGATAACAACGAAAAACAATTATCCGAAATAGTAAAAAATTCAAAGTTTTTAGTTATCGGTGGAGCAGGAACAATAGGTTCTGCAATATGTAAAGAAATATTTATAAGGAATCCGAAAGTATTACATGTAGTAGATATCAGTGAAAACAATATGGTGGAACTTGTTAGGGATATTCGTTCAAGTGTGGGTTATATAGAAGGGGAATTTGCAACATTCGCATTAGATTGCGGTAGTGAAATATTTAAAGTGTTTATAGAAGAACAGAAAAAAAGAATAGGCGGATACGATTATATATTTAACACATCAGCATTAAAGCATGTTCGTTCAGAAAAAGACCCATATACCTTAATGAGAATGATAGATACAAATATATTTAATACATGCACAACAATCCAAATGGCAAAAGAAATGAACACAAAAAAATATTTTTGTGTAAGTACAGATAAAGCAACAAATCCGGTTAATATGATGGGTGCCTCAAAAACAATAATGGAATATTACCTTAATTACAATTCACAAGATATAAAAATCAGCACAGCAAGGTTTGCAAATGTAGCATTTAGCGATGGTAGTTTACTTTGCGGTTTCAATAAAAGAATAGAAAAAAATCAGCCGTTATCAGCACCAAATGATATTCGCAGATATTTTGTAACACCGAAAGAAGCAGGCGAACTTTGCCTTATGAGTTGTTTGTTGGGTGAAAACAGAGATATTTTCTTTCCTAAATTAGATGCAAACTTAAATTTAATTACATTCAGTTCAATAGCGGAACAATATCTCAAGCAGTTAGGTTATGAACCTGTTCAATGTAAAACGGAACAAGAAGCAAGAACAAAAGTAACAGAATTAAAAAAACAACATAAATATCCTGTGTATTTTTTCAAAAGTGATACAACAGGGGAAAAAGATTTTGAAGAGTTTTATACAGACAAAGAAACACTTGTAATGGATAAATTTGAATTGGTGGGAATAATAAAAAAAGAATTGGAATACGATTTGCAAAAACTTGAATATTTCAAGAAAGAAATAAACAAAATGAAAGCAAAACAAAGTTGGACGAGAAAAGATTTAATAGATTTGTTTAACGAAATGATTCCAAACTTTAATCATAAAGAAACCGGCAAGTTTCTGGATAATAAAATGTAGGTTTGTTATTCCCGAAGGTTGTAATCGGGAATCTCTGTTGTTTGTCGTTAAATTCTCAGCTTTAAGCTCTAAGCTATAAGCTGAAAAATTCAAAAGGATTTTTATGAAATTTTCTGTATTAATGTCAGTATATTACAAAGATAACCCTCAATGGCTTAAAGAAGCTGTTGATAGTGTTATGAATAATACTGTTAAACCTAGTGAAATCTTGATAGGTATAGATGGTCAAATTTCAAAAGAACTTGAAGATAAATTACAAGAATTAGCTAAAAAATATACTCAAATAAAATTAGCTTCTTTTAAAGAAAATCGTGGTAGAGGAGCATTATTACATGACACTTTACCAACGACTAAATATTCTTTGGTAGCAATTATGGATAGTGATGATATTTGTTATCCCAATCGTTTTGAAAAGCAATTAGCAATTTTTGAAAAAGAAAAAGATTTAGATATTTTAGGTGCTTTTATAGAAGAATTTGATGAAGATACAAAAGAAATAGTTTCTGTAAGAAAAGTTCCATTGGAACAGGATGATATTAAAAAATATATTAAAACAAGAAATCCAATAAATCAAGTAACAGTAATGTTTAAAAAAGAAAGTATTTTAAAACTTGGTGGCTATCCTTCTAATATGCGAGTAGGAGAGGATTATCTTTTATGGGTAAGAGCTATTGTTAACAATTTAAAATTAAAAAATATTTCAGATATTTTGGTAAAAGTTCGTGTTAATTCAGATATGTTTGCAAGACGAGGTGGATATAGCTTTTATAAAGCAAATAAAGATTTTCTCAAAGAGATGTTAAAACTAAAATTAATTAATTATCCATGTTATTTATACAACATATATACTCGTTTTGTTATACAAGTATTAATGCCAAATAATATACGAACATTGTTTTATAAAAAAGTATTGAGGTAGATATATGTTAACCGTACAAGTTTTACTTAGTTGCATGTATCAACAAGATTGTTCTATTATTGAACATTCTAATTTATCAAAGATACCTACTTTAGTTATTAATCAAATGGATGTTTTTAAGGAAGAAAAAAAGTTTATTTCGGAATATTTATTATGGATAAATACTCCAACAAGAGGTCTTTCTGTAAGTAGGAATTTAGCAATAAAAAATAGCGAAGCAGATATATGTCTATTGGCTGATGATGATGAAATTTTTGAAGAAAATTTAGTGCAAAAAATTTCATCTGCCTATGATGAATATCCTCAAGCAGACATTATTCTTTTTAATGTTAATAATTTCCCTATTAAGTTTGGTGATAAAGTACGTCCATTAAAAAAATGGGAAATACTAAAAGCAAATTCAATACGTATTACTTTTCGTTTAAAAAAAATTCAAGATAAAGTTTGTTTTGATACTTTATTAGGTTCTGGAACAGAAAATGGTGGAGGTGAAGAAAATAAGTTTTTATTGGATTGTTGGAAACAAGGATTTAAAATTTATTTCGTACCTGTTTCTATTGCAACTTTAAATAAACAAAGTTCATCCTCATGGTTTTATACATTTGATGAAAATTATTTTTATACGCGTGGTAAAGCTACAAGATATATTTTGGGTTTTTGGTATGCTTGTATATATGGAATATATTTTTTAGTAACAAAATATTCGCAATATCGTAAAAATTGTTCTATTTATAAAGCAATTTTATTTTTATTTAAAGGAATAGTTAAGGGAATAAAGAAAACAAATGTTTATTATAGAAAGATTAATTAGTTTGTCAATTTTTATAAGTTCTTTATTTGTATGTATGCTTTTTTTAAGCAAAGTTAAAAGAAGTTATTGTGGAATAGTTTTATTTATATATTTGGTAATACTTTGTATATTTGCTTATTTCTTTAAACCAAATGTGTTAGATTTATCTCGACTTCACAATTTATGTTTGAATGGATATGGGCAGTATTCATGGGATCAATTAAAAACTTTTTTAAAATATTCACGAGTTCCCGTGTGGCATATTTATTCATGGATAATTTATCATCTTACAAATGATGTTAATTTTATACAAACTATTACTTGTTTTTGGTGCTTTGGAAATTTATTTTATGTTCTTGGTGACATTATTAAAAGAAATAATATAAATGGAGTATACAGAGCTCTTTTATTATTTTCAATAATGTCAGTAGGTGCATTTTATATGGAAACAATTTCTGGTATTAGAAGTATGTTAAGTTTTTCAATATGTTTCTTATGTATATATAGAGAGATGATTCATAGAAAAAACTTACTTATTCATATTCCATTATATATTTTTGCAGCACTGATGCATCAGGTTGGAACTGTGGTTTTTATAGGTCGTATCATTTCTTTGATTCCTCTAGAAAAAAATTATTATCGTAAAACTTTGATGGCCCTATCAATAATACCATTACTTATATATGCAGTGAAAGGAGATAATTTCTTTTTAATTTCATCTTTTAACTTGGCACATGAGTACATATATAACTCTAAAGAATATTATATGCTTGAAGAAACTATTATTGGAATAATTGAATTATGTCAAATATGGTATGTTTTATTTTTTTACAAATTATATACTAACAACAAATTACGTGAATTATGGTTCTTTTCTTTTGTTTTAACCATTATAAGTACTTGTGCCATTCCTTTTTCTTATTCTATATTCCGTCGTTATACAATAATGTGTTCATTATTGATTTTACCACTTATAGGAACCATTTTAGGTTTATCAAATAAAAATATTCGTGAGCATTTTTCATTTTTATTACTTGTTCAATCTATATTGATATTTGCTTTATCATATTCTATAGGAGATATGCGTTTTTTTCAATTTTTGATGTGATTGTATTTACATATGTACTCTATTTTATTATTAAAAATAATTTGAAATATAGATGTAGTAAAATATTGCTTCTAGAAAAAATATCATAAATTTGCGAGGTATTTACATGAATATAGATTTAGTTGTTCCATGGGTTGATGGTAGTGATATTGAACATATAAAAACAAAGAACCGGTATAAGCAATTATTAGAGAAAAAAGTAAATGATGAAGTAATTGGATTAGCAAGATTTAAAGATAATGGAGAATTAAAATATTTATTGAGATCAATTGAAAAAAATGCAAAATTTATACGATATGTTTTTTTGGTTACAAATGGGCAAATCCCAAAATGGTTAAATATTAATCACCCAAAAATAAAGATAGTAACTCACAGTCAAATTATGCCTAAGGAAGCTTTACCAACATTTAATTCAAGTGCTATTGAAACTTGCATAGCAAATATACCTGATCTTTCTGACAATTTTCTATATGCAAATGACGATTTTATTATTGCAAAGCCGATAAATGAAAAATTTTTCTTTACAAAAGAAGGATATCCTATTTCAAGATTATTACCTGTATTTCACATAAGACAAAAAGGTGTTTATGTTAAAAAAATAAACTTTACATTGAATATTTTTTATAAAAAATTTCATAAAAATTTTAATTTAACGGAACATCATAATATAGATGCTTTTTATAAACCCGATGTTTTATCTTGTATAAATGAATTTAAGGAAGATTTTGATAGAACTTGTAATTCTAGATTTAGAGCGGAAAATAATATAAGTAAACACATTTGGTCTTTGTACTCTTTTTATATTGGGCACTCAAAAATAAAAGGTTATTATATTTCAAAAATTCTTATTTATTTAGTGTCTATAATAAATGGAATAAAAAGTTTGTTTAGTAATGTAAATCAATATATGTATAATGGGAACAATACTAGTAAAAAATCTACTTTTTTGAAAATAAAAAAACAAATATACAGATTTATATTAAATTCTACATCTTTTTCAAATTACGAAGATTACAATATTAAATATATAAGCTTATTCTGTATAAATGATAATGAATTTTCTAATGATGCGGATAGGAAAAGAAGCATGGATTTTTTAAATAAATTATTTCCTAATAAATCTTCTTTTGAGATATAGAAATATGAGATTTAAATGATATTAAATAGCATGATGTATAGGAGTAAATTTGAATAAAATTCATAGGGATATAGGTTTTTTGATTACACAGTTAACAGATGGAGGTGCGGAACGTGCTGTGGCTAATTTATCTAAAGAGCTATCAAAATACTATAATATCCATATTTTATTATTTAATTCAAACGAAATAACATATTCATTTAAAGGAACTATATATAGAATTGGTGTGCCTATTTCAAAATGGCCATGGATGAGAATATGGTATATTTTCCTACGTTGGTATAGAATAAAAAAATATAAAAAGAACAATAATATTCACACCATGATAAGTTTTATGCCAATTCCTAATTTATACAATATATTTACTAAAGGAAAAGACAATGCAATCATTTCTATACGCAATTATATGTCATTGCGTATTAAAAAAAATATAGAATATTGCATTATTAAGTACTGTGGTAAAAAAGCAAATATAACAGTATCTGTATCAGAATATGCAAGACAAGATTTGATAGAAAACTTTTCTTATAGTTCCAATAAAGTAACAACTATTCATAATTTATGTGATACTAGAATTTTACAAAAATCTAATCTTGAAATTGAAAAGCTTACAAAAAATTTTGATTTCTCAAATGGAGTCATTGCAACTGTTGGAAGACTTGAATTTCAGAAAGCACATTGGCATTTACTGCGAGCTTTTAGTATAGTTAATAAAAATCTTCCCCATATTAAACTTGTATTTTTTGGACAAGGAAATTTAGAAAAAAAATTAAAGGAGTATACTAAAAAACTTTCAATTGATAATAATGTTTTTTTTATGGGGTATCAAAAAAATCATCATACTTTTTTAAAGAAGTGCAATATTTTTGTTTTATCATCTTTTTTTGAAGGAATATCAAATGCTTTATTAGAAGCTATGGCATTAGGGTTGCCTATAATTTCTACTGAATGTCAAAGTGAAGTATTAAGCAAACAAATACACCAAGTAGATAACATGGAGCTATCAGATTATGGTATTCTAATTCCATCTTTTATTGATAAAAATTTTGATGTAAATGATTTAGTATTTGAGCGAGCAGATTATATATTAGCAGAAGCGATGGAAAAATTAGTTGCGAATGAGGAACTTAATAAATATTATCGTAATAAATCTGTTGAAAGAATAAAAGATTTTGCACCTGATACCATTACTAAACAATGGGTAGAAATTATTGAGAGATATAAATAAGAGATATCCTTATAAGGAAATTTTATTATGAAAATAATATTTCAAAAATTAAAGTTATTTTTTCAAAATTCAAATTATCGGTTTAAGGTATTACAAAATCATAATTTATTAAACTGGGTACCTGATAATTTTATGCTAAAATTACTTTTTAAGCAAAGATTAGGAATATCCTTAAATATCAAAAATCCGCAAACATTCAATGAAAAAATTCAATGGTTAAAATTGTATGATAGAAATCCACTTTATACAACTATGGTAGATAAATACAAAGTTAAAGAATATATTGCAAATATGATTGGTAGAGAATATATTATCCCAACTTTAGGAGTATGGTATAAGGTAGAAGAAATTAATTTTGATAAATTACCGAATCAATTTGTTTTAAAAACTACACATGATAGCGGTGGAATCGTTATCTGTAAAGAT
>ONEP01000140.1 GCA_900316875.1 Candidatus Ruminimicrobium bovinum | reverse complement strand
TATTTTTTTTTGGCAAAAAAACAATCATACAATTCCTATTTTATAGCGACCGTATATTTTGGGCTACACTTTTGTGTTTTAAAATCTTATGTACCGCTTCGCTTATGTACACCGCAACTTTAAAACACTTAAGTTCGCCTCAAACTATCCGGTCTTCAACGACAACGACTAAAAAATATTTTGTCATTTCGGACATTGCGAAGCAATGGAGAAATCTGTCGTTGCCATTAATTATAAATTCCACAGTATAAATTATAAATTGCTGTATTGTTTATCATTTCCGAAATTTGTAATTGTGATCATGTCCAATATGCATAGTTTAAGAATTTAAATATTTTAAAAAGTGGCGACAGTGTCGCGACTTTTTATGGAACTAAAAAAAGAGTAAAGATATAACAAAAATTGATGAATCAAATAACATTAATTTTATGTGCGGAAAAATCACAAGAAACTATTGAACTGTTAGAAATAGATAAAGATAATATTCATGTTGCCCAATATCTAACCAAAATGCCACCCAAAGAATTGTTAAAAGAAAAACTTGCAATTGCTATTTCAAATGCAAAAAAGCAATTAGGATATACATAGTTTACTAAAATATTGTCTGTATGAATATTATAATAGCTAATAGATTGTTTTAAATTGAATATTTAACTTTTAAAATCAATTTATAGTTTGTCGTTAAGTAGTTTATCGTTTAATCTTTCTTCAAAACCAACTTTAAAATTCTAAGCACTCTTTGTTGTTTGCTTATTAAAATTAAAAACACTGATAGAATTTTATCAGTGTTTTTTTGTCGTTACTTAAGAATCATAATGATAATTTGAATTATCGATACAATAATTTGAAGTATCGATATAATAATATTCATTATTATTTACCTCCTATTAAAATTTTAAAAATGAAAAAAAATTTAAAAATTCAATTGAATTTTTAATGAGTTTTAAATTTAAATTTTGATTTGAATTAAAATGATGTTAAGAATTGAATAACAACCGTATCTTTAATAATAAGAAAATTATAACCTCATAAAACATACAAATATGATTATTTTGTCAAACTGCATTTCTTTTTTTTTAAAAACTTATTGAAAAAACAGTATGTTTTTGTTAAAAATGTCATATTTTGCCAATATATCTTTATTAATAAATAAGCAAGGTATTTTTAAATAAAAAAATAAGAAGTGTCATAATTTGCCAATAAAAAGTAATTAGTGCAGGGAAAAATAAAAAAAGGAGAATTAAAATGAGTTATCAAAGAAGTCATTACAACGAAAAGGAAAGACATACAAAAAGAGGAATTTATTGTATCTTCAAAAACAAACAATGTATTCATTATGAAACACAGAAAAAAGCAGAACATGCTTTAGAGTTTGTAAATGAATATGATAATCCTAATTATGTTCCACAAAGGGCTTATCATTGTGATTGTGGCTTTTGGCATTTAACAAGCAAACCGTCAAGAAATTATGTTGCATAAACTTACATTTTTGCTTAATTGCCAAATATCAATTTTTAGTTTATAATATTGTCAATATTATAAAAAAACGGAGAATTTTTATGGAAGAAGAAAATTATACATTAGATAAATTTCCTAAAATAGAAAATCTAAATAATTTACAAGAAGAAGATAAGAATATAATTTGGAAATGTATTAAAAATATGGTTTATACTCATAATTTTTTTAGAGGAAATGATAGAAAAATAGCTGCGAGAAAGAGGTATATAGAAAATAATGTTTATAGAAAATTAAATTTAGAAAGTAAAAGTAAAAAAAAGCAAAAGAAGCAAGAGAAAAAAGAAGGATATATTTTAAGAGAAAAAGATGAGCTTATAGAAAAGTTATATGTACTAATTTTAGATGAAAAAAATACATTAGGTAATATTATTAGTTTTATAAATACTTATGGTCAAGTAAAAGACAACGAAGAAGAATTTATTAAATATTGTAAAGATATTAGTCGTAAATTAGATATTTCAAGAGATTATGATACTAAAGCACCAAATTTATCTGAAAAAGGCAACAATGAAGAAGGTGAGGATAATAAAAGTAATCCTATAGAAGACCAAATCAAACAAAAAGATTGGCAATACAAAGATGAAAGCGAGTTGGAAAAACAACAAAACAAAGAAGAAGAATTAAATAAAATGGCGATACAAAATGAACAAGACAATGAATTGCAAAGAATAATAAAAAAATATTTATATTACATATTTGAAGAAATAAAAAATAAATATTCTAAATATATAAATCTTTTTATAATTTCATATCACATAAATAAGGATATTTTAGATAGAAATATCAATATAAATTCCGAGCCGACAAACATGAATAGATTGTTTTATAAAGAGGATAAACTTTATAAATATCTTGAACTTAATAGAACAGATCTTAATAATAAAAAAGATGAAATAGAATATAAAATAAATAATTATGACTTATCTTCTAAAAAAAATATCAAAGAAATTTTAGACCGTTTATGTTTGAGACCTGAAAAAGGAAAACAGATAAAAGATAGAACAAATCTTGTTGATAACAAAACTGTTGAACAAATTTATAGAAAAACTGAAGAAGAAAAGAAAAAAATATTAAAAGAAAATTTAAGAAAGTTTTTGTTTAGTGAAATATTTAAAACATCAAGAGACAAAAGTAAAGAAGAAATACTTAACGAAATAATAGATCCTTTGTCTTTTTGGAGAAATTTTTATAGTGAATTTCGGTATAAAATAGAAAATACGACATATTATTCTTTATTAGAATATGTTGATTCCAGAGCAGATAGAAGAAAGAAAAAAATATATGAAATATTAGATGATATTTTCAATACTTTAGAAGATAATAATTATAAGTTTGATTCTGAAGAAGACAGAGAAATTATTATAGAACTTGATAATACAATAAAACAGAGAATAATAGAACTTATAAAATTATCAATGCCGGATAAAAACATAAGAAATAATGAAGAAAAAGGGAAAAATAGACAACAAGATTTAGTAAAAAAATTAAAAGAGCATAAAATAAAAAAATGTGATGGATATAAAGAAGATATAGGTCATTACATAACAGATAATAATATTTTAACAGAAGAAGCAAAAGAAGAGTTACAAAAACATCTTATTCATTGTGATGAATGTCTTAAATATTTAAACGATTTGCAATCTGGTAACAAATACATAAACGGAGAACTTGAGAAAGGAAAAATTTTTGTTGTTAAACCTATAAAAACATTAACACTTAATGAAGAATTGATAAATTATTGTGAACAAGAATTTCTCAACGAACCCAACAGTTATACTCAAGAAAATTTAATATTAGCTTATATTAAAACCGGGAAGATAGAAAAAGCAAAAGAATTTTACAATAAATCTATAGAAGAAATATATAAAATTATTAATAATAAAGAGGTAAAAAATGGGTAGTGTATCTTATGAAATTGTTGTTCGTTGTATATGTGGTAAAGTAGAAGTTTATAAGTTAAATTGCTATAAAAATTCATTGATTATAGTTGGTAAAAATGAAAAAACATCATCTTATCAACAGATAGGTTTATGTAGTGATGATGGTATTGACGGTGAATCTTTTTTATCAAGAACAACATTGTATTTTGCTTACGATT
Organism: Candidatus Ruminimicrobium bovinum; assembly: GCA_900316875.1. GTDB lineage: Bacteria > Elusimicrobiota > Endomicrobiia > Endomicrobiales > Endomicrobiaceae > Ruminimicrobium > Ruminimicrobium bovinum. Next base: position 1,075 of record ONEP01000140.1, on the reverse strand, counting down.
ATGATAAAAAAGATTGGATAGTAGGCAATGGCTTCCCTGACAGAAAATATTGGAAATATATTCCGCAAATAGAAGAAATTTCAGAAGAAACAAAAAATAGAAAAATGCCAAAAAAATTTATTTCTTATACTAATAACAATTTTAGGGAACAAATTATTAATACTATGTTGGAAAATAAAAAATACGAATGTGAACAACTATATAAAGATAAATTTTATGGACTTGATAAAAATACTACACAGAAATTAAGTGACATTAGCGGAATAGGAATTTTTCATATTAACAATAAAAGTGATGAATTTAAATTGTATTATAAAAAGCAAGAAATATTAGGTTTAAAACATCCTGTTTTACCAGATTTACCGTTTGGTTGGTATATAGAAATAAAAAATAATGTTACATACACGAAAGCAATGTTAAGCAGAATTGGAACAAAATTATAATTGTAAAAAGGTAAAAAATGTCTTTAAAATTTGATGAAAACAGAGAAAAGAAATTTAATCAAGAAAATAGAGCTCTTATATTAGAACCGGTATTTCAAAAAGGAATATCAATACATGATATTTACGAAGTGTATGATGAAAACAAAACAGGTGGTATGGGTTTTATTGGCTTATGCAGAAATAAGATAGATAAAAATTTTTATGTATTAAAAACATATCAATGTGATAATAACAGTAATAGTTTCAAAGAAGAAATTAAATTTACATTAAAACTCGAAAAGCATCCACATATAGTATATAGCCAAACGGCATTAAAAGAAAAAGATAGAGTATATTTAGTAATGGAATTAGTAGGAAAACAACCAAAAAATAAAAAAGCAGAATGGAAAGCAGCAACACTAACCCAGGAATTACAAAAGGGAATAAAGATAAAAGAAAGTTATAAATGGGCAATAGAATTTTGTAGGGGAATGCAATATTTAAATAGTATAGGAATGAAAGCTCATCAAGATATAAAACCGGATAATATATTAATAACAGCAAAAAGACATATAAAAATATCTGATTTTGGATTTGTGACATTAAAAGAAGAGGAAGGTAAAACAAAAGGTTGGAGTGATTATTATTATTCG
>ONEP01000134.1 GCA_900316875.1 Candidatus Ruminimicrobium bovinum | reverse complement strand
TCTACAAAAGCTATGTTATAATTTTTATTTCTAAGAATTTCTGCCAGCATATAATCCTCAGTTAAAAATAAATCCGCCGGCTCTATAATATCTGTTTTACTGTTTAATGTAAATATTGAAATATTTTGTAATTTTGAAATAATATTTCTAACTTTTGTTATTGCAAAAAAAATACAGAAAATTATTTTTTCAATCAAATTATCTACAGATTTCTCATATGTACTGTTTGTAACTTCTTCATAACCTTTATATCCTGTATCTTTTTGACCGGATGTTAAATAAGCAATTGAAGAATGTAATAGCTGTAACATTTTATTAACGGAAATATGGGTTCTTCCTGGGTCTGCAAGATTTGTATCATCAGGCATAACAATTGATATATCACTAAATAATATGATATTAGCCGATTTTCCCAATAAAATTTGTAATAACATTTTTTGAATTTTACTGGTCACTACAATATAATCAGCATTTGTGTATTCTCTTGTTACATTTTCAGATTTAAATTTATTCTTAACATAATCGAAAATTTGTTTATTAAATGTATTATCATTTTCCTTTATAAAAGTCTCTATTTCTGTTTCCATGTCATCATGATAGTCTATACCAAATAACTTTGAAAATAACTTATTATTTTCAACAAATTTAAAAAATTTACCGGCTAAAGATACAAGCGGTATTATACCGAATGAATTTATCTGAATTTTATCTTTCCCTGATTTTTTTAAATAATATTCAAACATGATGTGAGCAGAAGCACTTCTATGCTTATTAAGCAAACAAACGAAAGAAATTGAAATAGGCTCATTATTTTTTATTGATTTTTTCATTCTGTTAATTATTTTCATATCTTTATTAGGATATTTAATAACACTATTTATAATTTTTTGCAGTTCTTTTTTTTCTAATTTTAAAATTTTTGTTATGTTGTTTTCTTTGTCGGCAAAAAACTCATCAAATTTTTTAATATTATAAAAGAATTCATTTTTATTATCTTGAGATAAAACATATTTTGCTCTTGAAATAAAGCCAAATCTCATAAGCGCCAACAATGCATTTAATTCTTCTTCATTTAACGGATTATCGGATTTGTTTTGATATTCAAACAGAAAATTTAAAAATGTATCTATTTCAAATAAATTAACATTTCTTGTATCTACAAAAAATCTGTAAAAATCAATTATTCTGTATGCTTTGGAATATTGTTCCCAATCAATTAATGAAGATACATTATTATTGTCATCAAAAAATATATTTTCAATATTCCAATCACCGTGTATATATAATTGTTCCAATTTACTTTTATCGGAATCATTCCATATTTGTCTTAATTTCTTTGCCTGGTCTATGATGAATTTAACAGTTATTTCATCTTCATTAGTTAAAAAAACTCTTAAAACATTTTCATCTTTCCATAACAGATGCAAATAAAGCACATACTTTTTTTCATCATAATTAAGATTAAGTTCTTGAGTTAAATTTAATATTCCCAATTCTTCTAATTTTTTATCTGTCAATTCATTGCTAAAATTAAAAAGTTCAGGATTAATATCGGTATCTATATTCCAATCTTTAACTTTGTTTTCAAATTCATTTTTATTATTTCTGAATTTATTATGACTTGCAGCCAACGAATCGGCAGTATTTATAATATATTCGTTGTTAAATTCCGTACCGGTTACAGTTTTTCCATGTGCAAAATCATTTAGCATATAAAAATAATTACCGTTTTCAACAAAATTTTTTCCGTCTTTTGTTTTGTAAACTTTCGATGTAGGCAAATTCTCTTTTTCAGCAAAATTTATACCATCAGCTATTACATCCGGATTTCTTTTCAAATCTATATATCTTCTTGCTATAGGTTTTAAAACAAAATATGTTTTCACTCCGTCCTTTACCGTAACTACTTTCACAGGAAATTTTTCTTGAAAACCGCCTGCCAAAGGTACAATGGCATGAATTTTTCCCAAATGATTATAATTATTATTAAATATCTGTTTCATTTCATTTATATAAATATATTCATTCAATTTATCTGTTATCATATTTGATAAAAATTTTATCGGAAGTTTATTAAATAATTTGATAAAAACTTTATACAATTTAGTTTTATAGTCGTCATTCAAGAAATGTCTTTTTTCTATTGCTTTTATTACAAGATTCTCAGCTAAAGTAACATCTTGTTTAAGTTTATCCAAATCTAAATAATTTAATATTAAATCGGAATCAACTTCGTTTCTTATACCTTCGTCATTAATATAAAAAAACAAAAAATCCCTTAAACTTTCAACAATATTTTCAGATGATACATCTGCGAGAATTTCTGAAATTTTAACAATTTTTTCGAATTTTGAATTATCAACAAATTGCTCGACATTTTCATCAGTATTTCTTAAATTATTTATTTCGGCATCAGTAATTTGAGGCAAAATAAGTTTTATATTATCGTTTGAAATGCCGGCAGCTATAAGTATTTTGATTTTTAAAGAAATATCCCCTTCCGCTAATGAATTAAGTATTGCCGCAATTGTTTGTGTTTGGATTATACTTTGCTCTTTTATAAGTTTGTGATAAGTATTTTCAGCAAAAACAGTACCTTCTCTAACCTTGGGAGTAACGACTATATATGTTATATTATTTTCTTCCAACAAATTTGATATACTCTCTGTATGGAAACCGCCTGTAACAACAATATCTACTCTTTTTATATGTTTTAAATTATTTAAAATATCATTTAAATCATTACTTGTTTTAATAATATTGGAACTATTATATTTCACTCCTTCAAAAATATTTTTCGCAAAATAATCATTTCTTTTTTTATTTATATCGTAAAAAATACTATTTTGTGCAATATATTCTTTTAATAAGTTTAAAACATCATTATCCGCATATTTATCCCACAAATTTTTATATTTTTCTATGTTATTCTTAAAATATTCATAATTTTGTTCCGTTATTTTTGCATTTAAAAAATCAGTTAAATACTTTTCAAAATCTACTAAAAACAAAATTTCCCGTTGTGCTTTTGTATTTAATAATCTTAAATTTATTTCATTTATTAAAAGTCTGTTTTCTTCTACAATTTCTAACGGATTAACTAAACCGCTTAATTTAACATAATTAAAATAACCGTCTAAATCTTTAAAATCTTTTGATAAATCGATTTTATACTCATCAATAATACTATACAAATATTCATATATTTTATCTATTTTTGAAAAGTTATCACTTGTTTTTGATAAAAACAAATACATATCTGCAGGTAAAATTTTTTTGAATTGAATCAGCAAATTTTTTAATTGATTTGTTATTTTCGGATAATCTAATTTTTTTTGGATAAGTAATAGTTTTATATAACCGGATATATTTTTATACTTATTTATATCTATGTTTAATTTTCCTGTATATCTTGTCAACAGGGAAAAATATTTTTCCGCAGTTATTGTTCCATCATTATATTCATTCGATAGCTTATCTACTTTTATTTGCCTTTCATTATAATATATTTGTTTTAAATTATTTGTTGTTTGAGATATTGATTTCAATATGACAGACGTTTGTTTTTGATTGTTTAATATTCTGCTTAATCTTTTTATATTGTCTATATATTCGTCTTTATTTTCTAAACCTTTAATAATGTCGTTTTTTTCAATTAAAGCGCAGTAATATTCAACACCTGTTATCCTTCCAGTATCCAATATTTTATTAACAGTATCAATACCTAATAAGTTTTTAATTTTTATTAACCAAGATATATCAATGTCACCGTAAGCTCCTTCCAAATAAATATTATTTACCGGAATTTTTTTATTAAACAAATCAATAATATTACTGATATTTTTTTGAACCTGCGGATGACAATGTAAATCCTGTATATTTATTATTAATCTGTCTGAATTCGTAAAATGAGCTTTTGTTATTTTTCCGTAAGATAAAGGTAAAAAGAACTTATCATTCATTTTATTATCTTTATAAATCGGCTTTAAAGGAACATAAAAAGCATAATTAATATCTTTACACACAAAAGATATTAAAAGACAATTCAATAAAATAAGTGAAATAAATTTTTTTATACTCATTTTTTTATACCAAATAAAAAACCTTGTGCTTAAAAAATAAAGCGCAAGGTATTTTTATATGCGATAATAAAACCTTTACTGAAACTGATCTCGGTAATAAACTAAACAACAATTTTGATAAAAACTTAACAAATATACACCGCCAAAGGCGGCACGTAGAATAAAATTTAAAAAGAAAACAAACAAATAAACAATTAATGCTTGCAAAAAACAAAAAACTTATACCGCTTACCAATTGTTTTGAAAAATTACTATTACAATTTAAAATTAAATCATTACAGTTTGTAAATATATCAGTAGCAACAGGATTATCAGTTTGATTTTTAGTTATTTTATCAAAATTCAAATTATCCGAAACAAAATTTAATGCTACATCCGTCACTGAAAAAAACCTTGATAAGACAGCATTATCAGATAAAATACTTTTATCCGACCTATCCAAAAAAACGGTAAAAATATTTATAAAAATGCTAAATAAAACAACAAAAAAAGCAACTGATTTTAAACAAAAAAATCGTTTCATAGGTATATTATAATTTATATAATAAAAAAAATCAATACATTGTAGAAGTTCAATACATATTGTTGCATAAATCATAAATTTATGTTATACTTGAATAAATTTATACTTATTGTGTATATTGATGTATGGTATCAAATAATAAAGGTTTCACTTTAACAGAACTTATAATTACAATTGTAATTGTAGGAATTTTGTCTATAATTGCAACTTATGTTTATAGAGTTTTACTTTTTAAAGCCGTTGCAACCGAAGGCAAAGCTTTAATGGGTTCTATTGCTAATGCAGAAAAAACATATTATGTTCAATATGGACATTTCTACGGGTGCGATTTGCCGGAAGGAGATACGGAAGGAAGAACGGCTGCTCTTGGTGAGGGTGGAGCTTGGGGTGAGCGCAGTTATGATCCTATATTAGGAGTAGATGCTAGAGGAAACACTTATTTTAAAAATTTCAAATTTGTTTCGGCAACTAACGACGGAGTTTATGTAGAATCAAAAACAAATAAGCCCTATAAAGATTTAGGATTAGTTCTGCAAATAAGCGGAATGTCCACATCAAGTGAAGGAAATGTAACTATTTCCTTGTATAAATGGGACGAAAACAATATAACTCCTATAGATATAAACTAAAGTTATATTCTTTTATACAAATCAACCATTTCTATTGCAGTTAATGCGGCATCTGCACCTTTATTGCCTGCTTTGGTTCCTGCCCTTTCAATAGCTTGTTCAATAGAATCGGTCGTTAAAACTCCGAAGGTTACAGGAATTTTACTTGATAACCCGACTGTTGCAATGCCTTTTGATACTTCTGCGGACACATAATCAAAATGAGGAGTTGCCCCCCTTATAACACAACCTAAACAAATAATAGCATCATATTTATTTGAATCAGCTGTTTTCTTTGCAACTGCAGGTATTTCAAATGCACCGGGAACCCAAATTGTTGTAATATCATCTTCATTTGTTCCATGTCTTTTTAGAATATCCACAGCACCTGAAATAAGCTTATTTGTTATAAACTCATTAAATCTTGACACTACAATTGCAAATTTTTTACCTTCGGAATTTAACTGTCCGTTTATTGTTTTCATTTTTTACTGTTCCTCCATTCTTCTAATATTCTATTTACATATTAAAATTTAAATAAGTTTCAGTTTATGTCCCATTTTTTCTTTTTTTGTTTTCAAATATCTTTTATTTACGGCATTAGGTTTCATTTCTATAGGAACTCTTTTTGTTATTTTTAAACCGTAACCGTCAAGTCCGATAATTTTTTTCGGATTATTTGTCATAAGTTTTATGCTTGATATACCCAGTTCACATAAAATTTGTGCACCTATACCGTAATCTCTTAAGTCGGGTGCAAATCCCAAAGCAACATTTGCTTCAACTGTATCAAGACCTTGTTCCTGTAACTT
>ONEP01000176.1 GCA_900316875.1 Candidatus Ruminimicrobium bovinum | reverse complement strand
TGCTTTTCCTGAGGACAAACTCTGCCGCAAACGGCAGGTAAATTACTTTTTGTTTTAATAACTTTTATTGCACCGGCGGGATTATTGTTTGCTAATTCGTGTATGAATGCGGGAATATTAACTTCTACGGGACATCCAGTTACACACATAGGTTTCTTACAGTTCAAGCATCTTTTTGCTTCCGTTAATGCTTGCTCGTCGCTGTAACCTAAATTTACTTCTTCAAAATCTTTATTTCTTACGTTTGGTTCTCTTTCAACCATCTTTATTCTTTGTGACATTTGCACTCCATGTTAAGAATTTCTTTATATCTTTCTAAAGCTACTTTTTCATTTTCTTTAAATGCTCTTAAACGACTTGTAAGTTCGTCCCAATCTACTAAATGTCCGTCGAATTCCGGTCCGTCAACACAGGCAAACCTTATTTTTTTATCAACACTAACTCTGCATGCACCGCACATTCCGGTTCCGTCAACCATTATAGGATTTAACGATACAAGAGTTTTTAAATTATATTCCTTTGTCATATTTGATACGGCTTTCATCATGGGAACAGGACCTATTGCATAAACAATATTTACCTTTTCTCTTTTTATTACATCGGCTAAAATCGTTGTAACAAATCCTTTAATTCCGTAAGAGCCGTCATCGGTTGCAACCAAAAGTTCGGTTGAATTTGCTTTTAATTCGTCCTGCATAAGCAATAAATCTTTATTTCTTGCACCGACTATTGTTATAACTTTGTTTCCCGCTTTTAAAAGTTCACTTATAACAGGCAACAATTCGGCAGTTCCTACACCGCCTGCCATTGCAACAACCGTTCCGAAGTTTTCAATTTCGGTAGGTTTTCCCAAAGGACCTACGATATCTTTTATACAATCGCCTTCTTTTAATGTTCCAAGTTGTGTTGTGGATTTTCCTGCTTCCTGAAATATTATTTTGATAGTCCCTTTTTCTATGTTTTTACCTGCAACGGTTAACGGAAATCTTTCACCTTTATCGTTAAGCCGTAAAACTATAAATTGCCCCGCTTTTACATTTTTTGCAATATCTGGCGCTTCAATTTCAAAACTTTTGATATTTGAGGAAAGAATTTCTTTTGAAATTATTTTAAACATTTTTGTTTAATTCCTATTTTTAAAATTTTTTTGATTATATAATTTTTGTTTTAAATATTCAAGAAAAAACACTTTACATCTTTTGTTTTATAAAGTTTATAGGTTTATAGGGTTAGGTTGTCATCAACCGTAAGGAGAAATCTGCCGTTTTTGTTTACTGTTTGTCGTTGCCGTTAAACTTATAATCCTATAACCCTATAACCTTATAACCTGTCTTTATAGCTTCTCAGATCTCAACCGAGATTGTAACTTTTTTGTTTTTAAAAGTGTCTTAATGGCAGAGCCGTAAAAATTAAGTAAAAGGAGAATGAAAATGAAAATAAGGAAGATAATAATAAGTTTGATGTTGGCAGCAGGGCTTGCAGGTTCAAGTTTTGCGGCAGGTCATGCAGGCAAACCGCAACCGAAAAATGTTCATAACGGCAAAGTTGTAATTGAACACAAAATGCCGAAACAAAATGTTAAAGTTGTAAAGGTTGTAAAAGAAGTTTCGCATAAACCTAAACCTCATCACAAACCTGCACCTAAAAAAGTTGTTGTAGTTGAAAAACATTACAGGAATATACAACCTCATTACTACGGTAATGATAATGCGGCAGCAGCTTGTGTAGCCGTAGTCGGAATAGGGTTACTTGCCGCAGCAATAAGCGGAATATAGTAAAGATAGGTTATAGGGTTATTGGATTATAAGTTTAAACAACAAAAACTATAAATAATCCATAACCCTATAACCTAAAAAATTGCTTGCAATTTTTGTCGTTTGCCGTTAATTATACATTATAAATTCTACATTATACATTGCCGTTCTCAGCCATCAGCTGTCAACCCTCAGCTATCTTAATCAATGTAATATGGACTATTTCAGATTTTGAAAATAATCTCATCGAAGGTCCCCACCATCTTGTTCCGGTGGTTACATAAATATAAGAATCATTGTCTTTATATAATCCGCAAAAATATTTATATATAAAATATTCAATAATATCAAACGGCGGAATTTGCCCCGCATGAGTATGCCCCGAAAGCTGTATTGTCACAGGATGTTTTTGAGTTTCAAAAAATATTTGCGGTTGATGTGATAAAAATATTACAGGTTTTTCCCAGTTGATGTTTTTAAGGGCTTTGTTTATATCGGCAGGTTCATAATTAAAATATTTAGAAGTTTTTATATCGGTAATACCTGCAACATAAAATTTATCGTCAACCAAAGCATTTGTATTGTTAAGTAAAATATAATTTGCATTTTTACATACGGATTCAAATTTCTTTATACCCATATAATATTCATGGTTACCGTTAATTGCAAAAACACCGTATTTGGCTTTAAAATCGGCAAGTCCGTAATTTTTATAAGTTTGTGTTATATCAATATCGGCTAAATCGCCCGTAAAAGCAATAATATCGGGATTAAACGAATTTGTTATTTCAACAATTTTTTTTATTTCATCATAAGTTGTAGCCGTATCAATGTGAATATCCGAAAGCTGAACGATTGTAAGTTTTTCTACCGGTAAATTTGCAACAGGTATTGTAATTTCCGTTATTTTAGGAAGACCTCTTGTATTAAATACCGAATACATTGATGAAATTAAAATAATAATAACGGTTATAAGTGTTGTATTAAACCTGAAATGCGGAGTATGGTTAAATATAAACAATATGTTGGATAATAAAAAGAATGTAATCGCTATTGAAAAAGTTCCAAGCCAAATGTAACCTGTTTGAGTTAAAATTTTTGTATATACGGAAGGTTGGCTGTGCCTTGAAATGCTTAGTGCATAAATACTTAAAAATGCAACTGTAAAATACAACGATAAAAATATTACAAGAGATAATCCGTGCAGTTTGAAATCCGAGATTATTCTGTAAATAATGTAAACATTACCTAAAAGATAAATAATAAAAAATATTAAGAAAAACATAAAAATTTGCTTTGCAAATTTTTAGCTGAGAAGCTGAGCAGCTGATAGTTAAACAACAAAGCTGCAACAACTTAACAACTTGGCTTCCGTGTAAAGTTCGAAATTTTGACACTTATACATCAAAAAAATCGTTTTACGATTTTTTTAAAATTTTTTTTCTTGCTTCAAGGATAAATTCGGTTGCCGTCGGGCATAAATAATCGGGATATGTCCACGGAAGCTTTGTAAATCCTTCTTTTCTGTAAATGGTTGTTACTTCACCGTAAATGCCTTTACCTAAATATATCCTGTGGCTGAAATCTTTTGTTGAAGCAAGTATTACATTTGCCGGTGTTATGTATCCGGGGTCAATATTTACAATTCTGTTTTTATCTTCGGCATAAGAATCTTCAATATTGTTGGTTTCAATTTTTATATCAGCCAACATATCGGGCTGCACAAGCTTTTCAAAAGCTATCCATTGCCTTTTTAAATTTTTACCCATTTCTTTGTTGTAATATTTTGTAAATGTAAAATCTATTGCGGGGCTGTAAATATCTATTTTGTTGTTAAATTTTTGTTCTAACAAAGAATAAACTTGTTTTATATCAAAAGTTTCGTTAAATATAAGTCCGAAAAAAAACTTTACCGGATATGCTTTATTAATTTTTCCCATAACGGAATTATTTTACAAAAATAAATTAAATTTGCAAAATATATATTAAATTTGTAAAATAAACAAACTGTTATGTGAGTGTTTTTATTGGTGACCTTTTGGTCGCCTTTTGTTTTTTAAGGAGAAAAAATGGAACTTGTTAAACAGGTGGAAGAACTTTTATTACCTATAGCCGACAGCGAAAAAACAGAAATAGTTGATATTGAGTATGTGAAAGAAAACAGACAGAAAGTTTTAAGAATTTATATAGATAAGGAACCTGCAGTAAACCTTGACGATTGCACAAAAATGAGTAATTTATTCGGCGATAAATTGGATAAAGAAGATATTATAAAAGAAGAATATGTTTTGGAGGTATCGTCTCCGGGGCTTGACAGAATTTTAAAAAAGGAAAAAGATTTTAACAGATTTAAGGGCTATAAAATAAAAGTAACAACTGCAGTTGCGATTAACAACCAAAAACATTTTAACGGACAGTTGGTAACAACGGCGGACAATAAAATAGTGGTAAACGATTTAACAAACGGTATAGTTGAAATAGAAATTAAAAATATAATTCGTGCAAAATTAGACCAGGATTTTTAGGAGGAGAAATGTCAGAAAAAAGTGAACTTTTAGCAGCACTTGAAACAATTCAAAGAGAGAAAAAAATTTCAAAAGAAGATATTTTACATGTGGTTGAAAATGCTTTGGTTTCGGCATATAAAAAACATGTTGGTAAAAATGTTAATGTTGAGGCGAAAGTTGATAATGAAACGGGGCAAATGAGTGCTTGTGTTATAAAAAAGGTTGTTGAAGAACCCGTAAACAAACTTACCGAAATATCTCTTGAGGACGCAAAAAAAATATATAAAAATGCAAAACTTGACGAAGAAATAAAAATTGCACTTGATACCGACGATTTTGCAAGAATAGCAGCACAAACGGCAAAGCAGGTTATAGTGCAAAAAATAAGAGAATCGGAAAGAGATTCTTTGTATGAAGAAATGAAAAGTAAAATAGGTGAAATGATTAACGGTTCTATATATAAAATTGTCAACAGAAATATTATAGTTGACCTCGGGAGAAGCGAAGCGATTCTTCCCGTTTCGGAACAGGTTGCAAAGGAAAAATTTTCGGTAGGTCAGCATATAAGGGCAATTGTTATAAAAGCCGAAAAAAATGCAAAAGGTCCGAATACGGTTTTGTCAAGAACTCATCCGGATTTGGTAAAAGTTTTATTCGAGCTTGAAGTTCCCGAAATTTATGAAAAAATAGTTTCTATCGTGGCAATAGTAAGGGAAGCCGGTTTAAGAACAAAAATTGCGGTTACTTCAAATAATCCCAAAGTTGACCCGGTAGGTGCATGTGTCGGTGTTAAAGGTGCAAGAATAAAGCCCATTATAGATGAACTTAGGGGTGAAAGAATAGATTTGATTCCTTTTTCAAATGACCCGGTAAAATATATTTCACAGGCATTGGCTCCGGCAAAAGTTTTAACGGTAACAATTGTTTCCGAGCAGGATAAGAAAGCCGAAGTTATAGTTGCCGACGATATGCTTTCACTTGCAATAGGAAAATCCGGGCATAATGTAAGGTTGGCTGCACGGCTTACCGGTTGGAATATTGATGTAAAATCGGAAAGTCAAAAGAAACTTGAAAAAGAACAGAAAAGAGAAGAAAAATATTCCGAATTGGAACAGTTAAGCGGAATAAACGATAAAACAATAGAAATGCTTAAAAATGCGCAAATTACAAGTGTTAAGAAAATAGCCGAATTAAAAGTTGAAGATTTAACAACATTACCCGGAATTGGTCCTAAAACGGCCGAAAAAATTATAAAGTCCGCACAAGAGGCAATTTCCAAAAAATAGGAGTTGATTTTTATGACAGTAAAAAAAATAAAAAAAGAAACAACCGATACCAAAGATATAAATAAAACTAAAAAAGTAAAAAAAACAACTGCTAAAGTAAAATCCGCCGAGCAGAAAACAAAGGCGGACGGTAATGTTGTTAACGTAAAAGATGCGGATAAAAAAAATGTTAAGAAAAAAACATCCGTTTCTTCCGTTTCCAAAAAAACAGGTACAAAAACTTCAAAACAAACAAGTAAAACCGTTGTAAAAAAAACAAGTTCAAAAAAAACCGATTCTCAAAAAAGTGATGCCAAAAAGCAACAAACAAAAGAACATAAAGAACAAACAAAAGAACATAAAGTAAAAAAACAACATAAGCAGAATGAAAATAAACAGCAGCAAACTAAAAATATAAAACAGCAGGAACAGCAGGTAGTAAAACAATCCGACGATAAACAAGCACAAAAACAACAGAATGTTCCAAAACAAAATACGGAACAAAAAAATATTCAACAGGAACAACAAAAGCCGAATGAAGAAAAAAAGGTTCAACCCGTTCAAACTCAAAATATATCCGTTTCCGATGAACAACGGAACGGACAAAAACAACAACATGTAGAACAGAAACAGCAACCGCAACCGACACAACCTCAAAAACCGGCACTTCCTAAAATTACGATAAACGAACTTGTTACTATAAAAGACCTTGCCGAAAAAATGAAAATTAAAATAGGCGATATTTTAAAGAAATTATTGTCTATGGGAAGTATTGCAACATTAAATCAAAGAATAGATACCGATACCGCAACAATTCTTGCAAACGAATTCGGATTCGATGTTGATTTTGTATCGTTATATGAAGAAGAAAATATAGAAGAAGGCAAACAGGATGATGCGGCTTCGCTTTTACCGAGGTCACCTATAGTAACGATTATGGGGCATGTTGATCACGGTAAAACGTCTTTGCTTGATGCTTTAAGACACAGCAATGTTGTTGCCGGTGAAGCTGGCGGAATAACTCAGCACATAGGTGCATACAGAGTAAAAACATCCGACGGGGAAATTACTTTTTTGGATACTCCCGGTCATGAAGCTTTTACGGCAATGAGGTCAAGAGGAGCACAGGTTACCGATATAGTTATATTGGTTGTTTCTGCTACCGACGGTGTTATGCCTCAAACTATAGAAGCTATTAACCATGCAAAAGCTGCAAATGTTCCTATAATAGTTGCTGTAAATAAAATAGATTTGCCTACCGCAGAGCCCGAAAAGATAAGGCAGGAATTAAGTAATTACGGATTATTACCCGAAGAATGGGGCGGTGATACGATAATGATTGATATTTCGGCAAAGCAAAAATTAAATATCGACAGTTTATTGGAAATGGTTCAGTTAAAAGCCGAAATTATGGAGTTGAAAGCAAATCCGAACAAAAGAGCCGAAGGTGTGGTTATCGAAGCAAAACTTGACCCGAGAAAAGGAACCGTTGCCACGGTTTTGGTTCAAAGCGGAACTTTAAGGGTAGGTGATAATATAGTTGTAGGAACTACTTACGGAAAAATAAGGGCAATGGTTGACGAATACGGAAAAAGGTTTATGGAAGCAATTCCAAGTATGCCGGTTGAGGTATTAGGCATAAACGAACCTCCTCAGGCGGGTGATAAATTTATTGTTTTGGAAAAAGAATCACAGGCAAGAGAAATTGCCCAGGCAAGAAAAGAAAAAGTAAAAGCCGAAGCATTAAAACCCAAACACCACGTATCTTTACAAGATATAAGCATGGGTAAAACAAAAGATTTGAATATTATTTTAAAAACCGATGTCCAGGGCTCACTCGGCGCATTGTGTGATGCACTTGAAAGAATGTCAAATTCGGAAATAAAATTAAATATAATCCATAAAGGTGCCGGCTCAATAACCGAATCCGATGTTGTTTTGGCTGCGGCTTCCGATGCTATAATTGTAGGTTTCAATATAAGGCCTGATGCCGCCGTTTCAAAAGTTGCGGAGCAGGAAGGTGTTCACATAAATGTTTACAGAATAATTTATGAGTTGATAGCCGACATTAAAGCTGCAATGGAAGGTTTATTGTCTCCGGAAACAAAAGAAAGAATAATAGGAAAAGCAGTTGTAAAACAAGTATTTAAATTGTCTTCGGCAGGAACAATATCCGGCTGTATGGTAACGGAAGGTAAAGCCGAAAGAGGTGCAAAGGCAAGACTTTTAAGAGATAACGTTATAATTTTTGAAGGAAACCTTTCATCGCTTAAAAGATTTAAAGATGACGTTAAAGAAGTTGAAAAAGGATATGAATGCGGTATAGGGCTTGAAAAATTTGCCGATATAAAAACCGCAGATGTAATAGAATTTTTTACAATAGATAAATTGGCAAGAAAATTGACAGAGGAATAAATGAGAACATATAAAAGGGCCGACAGAGTTGCCGAATTGATACAGGCGGATACCGTTAAAATTTTAAGGGATATTAAGGAACTTAATAAAGGATTGCTTACCGTTACAAAAGTAAAACTTACAGACGATTTGCAAACTTGCAGAATTTTTTATTCGATTATAGGAACCGAAGCGGATAAAAAAAATGCCGATACTGTTTTAAAAGATAAATTAAAACTTATAAGGTATCAGCTTGCAAATACAATGGATTTAAGAAGAGTTCCTACAATAGAATTTATATATGACGATTCGGCGGAAAAAGCGGAAAAAGTTTTTGAAATACTTGAAAAAATAAAAGCCGAGCAGGAATAAATTTATAAAAATAATGAAAAAATTAACTCCTTTAAACTTAGCGGAAAATAAAATTTTAAAAGATATATCTGCCGTAATAAAAAAATCCGAAACTTTTTTTATAGCCGGGCACAGAAAACCCGACGGTGATGCATTGGGTTCCGGGCTTGCACTTGCTTCTTTGCTCAGAAGGTTGGGGAAAAAAGTTACCCATTGTTCCGTTGATGAAATTTCGCAAGATTTAAAATTTATGCCCGGCTCAAAAGCAATAAAAATAACAAATAAAATTGATAAAATTTTTGAT
>ONEP01000127.1 GCA_900316875.1 Candidatus Ruminimicrobium bovinum | reverse complement strand
TTGAAAGCGGAACAGATGTTTATGTCGGTAATGGTTATGGCTTCTCGTCTGATGGAATGAATTTAATAAAAAACAGATTTGAAAATTTGGGAATGAATATAAATATAAGAGATAATATTGATGGAAAAGAAATAAATTCTTCAAATAATTTTTTAAGAGCAATAAAAGGTAGTAAAAAGCAATATTCCGATAAATCAAAAAAAACTATGTATGTGTTTAACGGACATTCAAACGGAGGTGTTCTTTATTTCGTTACCGGAGGAGAAAAAAATAAAAATAAAGAAGATATGGATTTTGTTACGGTAAAACAGACAGCAGAAGCTATAATTGAAGCTAAAAATAACGGTGCCGTTATGAATAATATGATAATAAATTTAGCTTCTTGTGTTTCATTCGGCTTTGCGGAAAGACTTATTAATGCAATAATAAATCAAAGAATACGGGAATTAAGAGCGGAAGGGAAAAATCGTGAAGAAATAAATAAAATAATAGAAACTGAATTAAAAGAAGGAATTTTGATTCCAATAATAATCACTTCTACAAATAAAGATTATAAATACAGTTCAGGTGTTAGTTTTAGAAAAGATAATAATATTTATGATATATCTACTTTTGAATATGCAACTATATACTATATGGATAACAACAAAGATGAAATTCAAAATAATGGTGCTTTTTCCATCAAAAATTTATTGCTATCCTGGAAAAAATATAAATATTCTACACCATCTATTATTGTCTATGATTACGAATTTTATCAAAAAAAGCAAAAGTTAGATAACAAATTTAGAAAAGAATTAGGAATAACATCTCTTGAACAAGAAGAACAAATTGATTTTGATAACTTTGTAAAATTTTCCCTTTCAATTTTTTCTCCGTTAAAAAACACGAAGATAGGTTCTGTATTAAATAAATATGCACCGGTATGGGAAGAAATGGTATTTAGAACAATTCCTATGGCAGTATCACCTACATTTTTTTCTATTATGCAAGTGTTGTTTTTATTTTCACACACTATAGTAAAGTGGATAACGATATCAAAAGATGCGGGGAATTGGAGTTTAAAAACATTAGGTAAGTTTGCAAAAGAAGATTTAAAAAATTTAGGTTTCCCTTCTTTATTAGTAACAATTTCATACATAATACCTTTCACAATTTTATCAATAACTTTTCCTTTCTTATCACCTTTGGCATTAGTAGTAATTCCTTCATTGATTTCAATACTTTTTCACTATATTTGGAATAAAAAAGGTACACCAATAATTAATAACTTAAATAAATTGATAGATTTAAACTTAGAGTATAAACCATTGGAAATAATTAACATTGAAAGTTCCAATAGACAGATATTGAGAAACTTCTTTAATAATGTTGCAGATTATAGAAAAGAAAAATTTAAAATGAATAAAAATATGGAAGAAAGCAGTATTATTCCTGCAGAAAAAATGGATGAGTATATTGATGTTTTAGATTTTAATTTTCAATATGAAAATATGAGTTTAAAAGAAGCTATAAGAATTTTAATGGATAATGATGAAGAGAGGTTAGAACTTGCCAAGGATTTATTAATTAATTTCGTTTTTGGAAATTTAATCAATATTTCAGGTTTTACTGGGACATATAAAAATAATGAAAGCATATTTTTCTATAATAATGATATTTCTGGTGAAGATATGTCTTTTTTCAGATATTCATATCCATATCAATACAATACAGCATTAAATTCTGATTATAAGAAAGAACTGTATATTAAACTATATGATGAAATGCTAAGAGATTTGATTGATATTAAAAGTAATAGTGATAGGGACGAAGATGGATATTTGTATTTTTCAAAAAAAGAATTAGCTTTAGCTGTATCACAACTTAACATAGATATAGCCAGAGAATACACAGGTGAAGAATTTAATGAAATCAGGTTTAATATTATTTCAGAATTGGTGTTGAATAGAGAAAGAATGTTAAAAGTTTTATCAAAATATTATGCGGTTTATTGTTGGGAAAACAAATATGGCAATAGAGAACAAATTACAATTCATGTTGAAAATGATAAAGAGTTAAAGTTAAGTCGTAAAAATTTTGTTCATATATGTGATGCACACTGCCCCATAACAGCTAACTTGGAATATTCCGAAAATATGTTTAATCTTTATGCTCCAAATATTTCTTTAAAACATTCTATAAGAATTGATAAGATAGAAGATAATATGATTGAGGTGTATAGAGAAGGTACTGAAGAAGAAAATGATGGAAAAAAAGTATTTAAAAAAGAAATAGAAGGTGAATTATATGTGTTAGTTTTAAAAGATAATGGTTTTGTTGACACATTTTATATACAGGATGCAAGACATGATGTAGAAGATAGTTATATAAGAAAAAATGTACAACTTTCTATTTTTTCTTCGTTGCAAAATACAAAAATAGGTGGGATGTTAAATAAATATGCACATATATGGGAAAATATATTTTTTGTTGCACCTACAATATTATCGGGATTGTTGTTCGGTTCGTTACTTACTGTTTCCGGTATTGCATTGTTTGCGGCATTTGTTGCATTGTTTTTATTTTCACACACTATAGTAAGGTGGCTTACTGATAAAGATGCAGCAGGGAATAGAAAAAGTTTTAAAGATTTTGCAAAACAAGACATAAAAGATTTAAGCATTCCCGCATTAATATTAACAGCATCATATATAATACCTTTTGCAGCAGTATCAATGGTTTTACCGTTAGTTCCTGTAGCATTAATATCAACAATTTTACCGATAGTTCCGTTTGCAGCACCCGTATTAACAACATTAATACCGATGCTATTATCAACAATAACCGCAACTGATTTCCATAAGCATTGGAATGAAGACGAAAAATTTGCTGAAAATATCACAAATATCGTAAACAACATAAAAAGCAAAATTCCTTTAATAAACAAATTACCTGATTTAGAATATCGTAGTCTAAGTATTTTTGATGTCGGTAATAAAAATATTAATGATAAATTATCAATGGAAGAACTTTTAGAAGAAATTTCGGATGGAAGATTTTTTTATGTGGAGTATTTGAATGAATATTTAACTGAAACCGGAAAAAATGAAAAAGATAAATATATTGAACTGACCAAAGATATTGATATGCCGACAAGTGTTGAAAAATGGTTTTTGGAAAAAATAATAACAACAAATTTTATATCGGAAAATTTCGATTTATTAGTTTTAGTTGCCGATAAAATAAAATATTTTAAAGAAAATCTTGCATACAAAGATTATGAAGAACAAAGTTATAAATTATTAAAAATATTTGATGAACGAATAGATAAGAAAGAATTTTTATTTGAATTTAAAGATTTGATTGAATATATATTAAAAAATGTAAATATAGTTGAAGAAATAGATGAGAATATATCGGTTTTAAATAACAATTATGATTTTATAAAAGACAATTTTAAATTAGTAAATAATTTATACGAAAATGCAAAAATTTCTTCTTTTGACTCAAAACATATAAAGAGGTTTATTGAAGGATTAAATTTTTTATATGAACATGATAATGAATATTTTTCGGATATTAGTGATGAAAATCTTGTTTTTGCATTTAATATATACAAAGATTGTTTCCGTTATTCCGTTGATAAAATCGACAACACTGCTAACTATATGTTTATAGATTTTATTTTAGATTTGGGGAAAACAAGTGACGGTAAATCTTTTATTAATGATAATAAAGAATTGCTATTTGATATTAGTGGTAAATTTGGAATATTGGCTGTTCCAGTTTTAAATTTGTTGATTGAAAATAAAGATATTCTTTCCAAAAAAAATATTAAAGATGTTAAAAACTTGTGTGATGAAGAACAATTAACAGACGATCTTATTAGTTTGTTTACAATAAAATATAATGAAAATCCGGCAAAATTTCCGTATAATGCTTTGTTCTATTTGGCTTTAAATAAAAATGTAGGTCAGTTTATAATTAATTTAGATGATAATGCTAAAACAAACGATAATTATTACGAGTTAATAACAAAAGGAAATATGAGAGACATTCATTATAGAATTTCTCGTCCGTATCAAAGTGACAGTTCATTTGAGTATATGATAGAGAATAATAAAATAATAAAGAATAAACAAATGACAGACCTTTATAATAAAAATAAAAAGTTTGCCGAATTAATAGATTCTTATGATGAAAATAATCCGTCTTTTGATGAAATAAAAAATTTGTTGATAAAAGCAAATATTGTAGAAAAAAGATATTTCAGTGAATCCGATGTAAGAAAAGTAGTTAAATATGTTAAGCAAGATATTTTGTATGCTAAACTGTATAATATTATAAATAAAATTTATAACGAAGATGAAGAATTTATTGAATTTGTAAATTCTTATAATATTAATGAAATTTTTAAACTCTTAGATAAAAAAGGAATAAAGTATGAAAAAAATACAGTTCAAAATATTGTAAAAGACATAAAAAATAAAAACATGTATAAAAGAGTTAACGATATTTATGATAATGAAAAAAGATTTGCCGATATGGTTAATTCTTATGATGGTTCTGAAGTATCATTTGAAAATATATGTTCTTTCCTAAATAATGAATATGGTATAACGGATAAAGATACTGTTAAAAATATTATAAGAGATATAAAAATTAATAAATTATTGCTTAAGATAGATTATTTTGATTTCAGCATAAATGATCATTGTATTTCATTTGATATTTTACTTAATAATTGCAAAATGGGCAGAATAACACAAGAACAAAAAAAAGAGTTTATTAACAAATCATCAAAACTTGTTTTTGAATATTATAATGAAGAAAAAGAAGGAACGGTAATTCACGATAAAAATAACAATAAAACATATCCTTTTGATGATTTTGATAAGGTTGAAATTAAAAGTGATAATTATCTTAAGAACAAAAGAAATAATTTAACTAAATTATATAACAATAAAGAATTGTTTAAAGAATTGTTTACATCCGAACAATCCGAACAAAGAAAAGATATCTTTAAAAATGAAATAAAGGCAGAACAAAAATTGGGTATGAAAAATGACGATAGCGATATGTTGGAAATAAAGGATTTTGACAGATTGCCGAATGTGTTCAGACAAATGTTTTTGGACGGTTCAATAAAATCAATTGCAAATTTAAAAGAATATATAAGACCTGCCTTTGATGGAGATATAAATGAGTTTGTTCAAAAAAATCCGCAATACTTGAGAGATTTAACTGTTGCAGAAAAACGAAATATTAACGGCAAGACAGAAGTAAACAGTATATGGAAAAAGTTTAAGGGCAATTATGATAACGGTGAATATAAAAATGTCGATGATATATTTGAAAGTTGGACAGGTTTTTCTGTAAGCCAAATAAAAGAAAATGAAAACAAAGATATAACAATAAATGGCAGAAAATATAAAAGAGGACAAATATTTAATGTTTATAGAGACGATATATTACTGGCAATTGTAACGGTTTTAAAAAATAATAATGAAAGCGGATATAAAGAAGATTTTAAAATTTTAAATAAAAATAATTATGATTTTCAATGTTCTTTATTAAAAGACGGTCCTTGCATAATGACTTATACACAAGCATTAAATGCCGGTTATATTACCGGAGATTGTACCGGCAGATTGGCAAATGGTCAAAATAATGAAAATTATAGAAATAACAGATTATTTTTGGATAATTTTTTTGTGGTTGGCTATTTTAAAGAAGGTAAATTAATTCAGAAATATATGTGCCATTTTGATGAAGACAGTATGCATATTATGTCTATGGAAGATATTCCGGGTTTTAGACCTAATAAAACAAATGAAAGTGACGGTGATAAAAACGACGGAGGTGAATACGGTAATATAGATTTTGAAGGACAATATTTCTTTGAGAGTTTGGAGTATATTTCTCAAATTATAACAAAAATAAATAAAGATGATAAAAATTATAAAAATTTTGAAATTAATCATGTGTATATTGATACTGACAGTTCAAATACTCAATTTTTTAAAGATATTATACCTTTTACAATTTTTACAAACATAAAAGATATGATGTTGAAAACAGGTAACAAAGAATTGACCGATAAAATAGAAATAGAATATGATAAATATCATAATGAGTTAGAAATTTATAAAAAAGAAGCCGAATTATCCGATGCAGAAGTTAGAGAATTATCTAAAATATTAAAAAATATCAAAGGAGTATCATATCAAGAAGTAGATGGAAATTTAATAGTAAAAGTAAAAACTTCCGATAAAGATAATTTATTAGCACAAGGTAACTTAGATAGTTTATATGAAATAGATATGGATGAGTCAAAATTACATGCTAAAGTAGAAGAATATGAAATCAAAGGTAATAAACTTAAAATTTTAAGAACATTGACGGGGCATAAATATAATGATTCTATAATTGATAAATTCGAGATAGAACAATCTATTTTAAGGGAAGGAATAGTAGAAGACACAAAAGGAACTTTTGATAATGAATTACCATTAAATAATGATGGCAAAATTGTATTAAACAATGAAAAATTAATTCATAATTTTGCATATAATTTAGTTGATATGGTCGAACTTTTAAATCTTCCGGTTTATGCATTAACCGGTGGACAAGAAGGATTTATTTTAGAAATAGGACAAAATAAATTTTTAAAAGTCGAAAAAAATGTAGATAGTTATAATACCATAAGTAACAGATATACTACAGAAACAGGTGAAGATGAAGAGAATATGTATGAAGATATAAAGCAAATAATAAATGAAAAAAATAAAAATGGAAAATATATTTGGGATTTTATTTTAAATGGGCAAATAAAACAATACAATAAAAGAGAAAAAGAAAATATAAAATTACCGGAAGATTATAATGATAATAGAAATAAATATATAAAACAATATAAAAATAATGCCGGTAAAAAATTTATAGGAGTAAAAGTAAAAACTGAAAATAAAGAAGAAAAAATTTTATATTTTGAAATAATTGAGAGTAAAAAAACAAAATGGGTAGAATTGAAAACGGAAATACAAAATGATGAAATAAAAAAAGATACTAAAGGTAATAATGTAACTATAAATATTAAAGAACAAATAAAAAATATAAAATCCCAAGGTTATAATTTAGAAGAACAGTTGGAGGATGAATTAAAAAAAGAAACAATAATTGTTGAATTACCTTCAGAAAAAGTTACCGATATATCAATATCATCGGAAGAATATCAGGCATCTTTTATAGGGAAAGCATTATTTAGTAATATCCCCGGTGTAAATTTAATTACACAAGCAATTAATCGCAGATATTATACTGCTAAAGGTGATATTGTTTTTAATGATAATTGGAATATTAATGACCAAATAGATTTCATAAATAAAACAGGAGAAATTAACAAAGATAATACTTTAGAGTATCCTAATTTAAATGCCGGTAGCGAACAAAGAAATAGCTATAGAAATGAAGAAGAAAAGTTGTTAAATGAATTTATTGATAACGGAGTTACTTCTGAAAAATTTAGTAACGGAGAATACAAAGGTTCTAATAATTATGCTTATATTTACTATTTATACAGAGAAAAGAAAACGGAATTACTTAAAAATTATTTAAAAAACACAAATAATAAAATAGAACACAGATTATATGCTTTAATGTATTTAAAAATATTAGGTGAAAATACAGATAAAAAAGTTGAAGATGAAATAAAAGAAGAATATAACGAAAAGATAAAAACAAAAGGTTACAGAAACAATATAAAAAATAATTTTGATTTAAAAGCACATATTGCCGGAATAATGTTAATTTTGGAAGAAGATTTTACCGAATTGGCAAATATTGCCGGTAAATCGGAAGAAAAAGCTCAAATTTTACAAGGCATGTATGAAAAAATACCTAATGCTATATTTTTAGGGAGATTACCTACAATTTATTTGATAAAAAGGGCATATTCCGATTTAGCTTTCTCAGTAGACTTTGAAGATGATTTGAATGATACTGTTATACATGAATTAATGCATATTTTTGTTAAAAAAGCCGGTTTTGAAAATGAAAATGAAATAGGGCTTTCTTTAAATGAGTTATTTGCTTATATTGCTTCAAAAGAATATTCATTAAATGAAGAAGATAAAAAAGATGAAAAGAAAACGGATAATTTTTCATTTATTCCTTTTAATGAAGAACACAATTTTTCGGAAATGTTTATGGAAGTGATGGATATAATAGGTGAACCTTTTACCGGAAAAAAATTGTCGGAGATAATTGTTAAATTAATGATTTCAAAAGAATTTAGCGGTTTTAGAAATACATTTGACGGATTATCTCAATTAGAATTACGAAACAAAATTTTTGATATTTATCTTGAAGGTAAAGATGAAAATTTTATTAAAGATTTTGAAAAAAAAGTAAATGAATCGGATTTCGGTTGTCAGTCCGTTTTGTATAATGCTTTAAAATATTTTGAAGAAAAATATCCAAATGAATGTTTACAAATGATATCTGCAATAAAAGATGAAATAACGGATGAAAATGGAAATGTGAAAAAATCATATAGAGTTAATAAATCGTATAAAGGAATATATTCCGACGAAATAGAACAGAGAGTAAAAGACGGTGATGCTAATACAATACTTTATCATATAATTTTAGCAGGCGAACAACCTAATGAAACAATATTAAAGATTATTCATGATAAATTGCCTGCAACAGAAACAGATTTGAAAAATCTTTTCGAAGATGAAAAATTAAGTAAAATTCAAAATAAAGAAGATTTAGAAAATATTATTGAGAATGAAAATTTAAGAAAATATTTAAACAATAAAACTTATGAAAGTAAGTTATTGCAACAAAATCCGCAAGATTATATTCCTGCAGAATATAAAGGAAAAGGTTATCCTATTGATAATTTAATTAAAAGAATTGAAACACATTATAGTGAAGGAAGTTATCATGAACAACTGATAAACGAACAGTTAGAATTATTGGGGAAATTTTTAATAGGTATAAATGAAAATGAACAATATAAAAATAAAATAATAACTCTTTTTGAAAAACTTGGTGAAAAAGGTCTTGATAGGGAAGGAATAGATACTAACAATAACTGTTTAGCATTAAAAATATTTTTAAATGATGATTATAATATAATTTTTGAAAATTCTTATTTTAAAAAGAAATTAAATGAGCTAAATAAAAATACCGGTATAAATTATGATGTTATAAAATATACCATAGCTGTTGAATTGGCTAAATTTATGAAAGATATTTTAGAAATAGAAGAAAAGAACTTGAACGATATGGATATATCTGATGAAAAAATAAAGTTTACTTCTAATATGTTTTTTAATGATGAATATATGATAAACAACTACTTAGAAAGATTAGTGTTGACTCATGAACAATTAAGTTTTGTAGGTGTACTGCCTTATTCTTTTCTTGATGAAAAAGGTGAAACAATTTATGACAATAGCAGGTTACATAATAACGATAAGTTAACTAAAAATTATAAACAAGCGGGAATATCGTTTGATGATTCGTATAAGCTTATAAGCTACAAGGATGATTTTAATAATTTTTTTAACGAAAAAGATATAAAAGATATTTTATCAGAATTTGAAATTAAAATATTCGGAATACCTATAAATGATTTTGAAACTATAGTTATTGAAGAAAAACTTAAAATTATTACAAAGTCCGATAATATTATTAATGCGACACAAAATATAATAAATAAATTATTAGAAAGGCTGGCTAATCCTGCATGGAATTCAAAAAAATTATATGAGAATATAGAAAAAAGATGTAAAAATGAGTATGGAAGTATTTTTGATAGTAAAAGTTTCAATGAAATAACAAAAAATAATAAAGTTTTATTTGAAGAAAATGGAAAAAGTTTAGTTGAAGAAACAAAAGAACCTTTAAGAAAGAAGATAGAAGAAACAAAAGAAAATATTATTAAACAAAATGAAAATAAACTTCTTTTAAGAAAGATAGACTTTTTGCCTAAAGAAAAACAAGAGAAAATAGAAAAGTTATTAATTTTTATAGATAACCGTATTTCTGAAGCTGATAATGTTTTACAATATGAATCTGATATTTTTTTACAAGATAAACAAAAGTTAAATATGGCTAAATATAATTTAATAAATTCAATATATATTAGGGGTCAATTTGAAAACAGTTATATTAACTCGGATAGAACAAAATATTGGTTGTTTTCGGGACACGGAATTTTTTATGATGATAAATTTGGAATATTAAATTCGGATATAAAATCTTTTGTAACAATTTTAAATGAATTTAATAATAAATATACGAATAAAAATGAGAAATATAAAAAAGAAATAAATTCTTTAAATGAAATAATAACTGAATTGCTATATTTAAGTCCTGATGAGATTGCTGAAATTATTAAAAAAACGGTAGAAAAAAATATTGATAATTTGGATAAAATTAATTTGAAAAATGAATTTCTTCATTTTAGTTGTTGTTTTGGCTCTTTTATAGAAGAAAATACTTTAAAAACAGTAACTTTAAAACTTAAAGAACTTGGTTTAAGTGAAGAACAATTAGATAAAATTGGTTTGCCTTTTGCAATGAGTGAATCTTCTTACGGGGATATCGTAGCTAAAGATACTATTCCGCTTAATGATTCTTTTGATAAATATATATCAACCAATAAAGGACTTACGTATTTTGATTTATTGATTATATCCTCACTAACAAAACGTTCCGGTTTGGAATTTTTTAATTATATTCCTTTTTCTCAAAAAAATAAATTAAAACAACAATATAGAGGAGAATATTTAAAAGACAAATTAAGAAATGATAATGCGGATATGGACGATGTTAAAGAGATGATAAATATTGGATTGGAAACAGATGTGTTTGATATTATTCTTTTAAGAAGTGAAGAGTTTCGTTATTATGATGATTTTATTTCCGAGTATTTTAGATTTATGTTAGATAATAATAAAACATTTTTTGAAAATATTTCATTATTGGGAATCGTTAAATTGTTGAATTTGTTTAATGAAGAACATCGAAACATATTAAAAGATATAATAACAATACAGATTAAATTTGATTATAAAAATGTCCCTGAAACTTTTGAAGGTACTAATGTTGAAGATGAAATAAATGAACAATATAATAAATATTTGAATGCCTATTATTTGGATTTTACCGATAAAGATAACTTTTTAATATCTATTGAAGAAGAAAAAAGTAATATTTTTGAAAATACTAATATAGATCTGAACGATGATGATAATATAGATAGAAACGAAAACATAAGTATAAAAACAAACAGGAAAAAAATTTCAGTAGAAGAATTTTTTGGTTTGTTCGAAAATAGAATTATATTGCCTGTTGAAGCTGTCAATGAAATGAAAAATAAAGATGGTAATAAAGTTCTTTCTCTTGGAAGATCTGAATATAGAATAAAATCGGATAACAGATATTCTTCAAAAGTAAGAATGTTGGATGCTATATGTAAAAATATTTCTAAACAATGGTATGAATATTATAGAGATGGAGATAATGATATATTGGAAGAAGGTAAAGACGGAACGATAAAAGCAAAACCTTATGAATTAATGAAACAGATTAATAAGGATATAAATTCCGGTAAAATAACAAATGTTTATTTCTTCTTGCATAAAAACATGGATAAAGAAAGAGATGAAAATGAATCTTCATTTACTTTTGATGAAATAAAAGTTCTTCTTAAAATGAAATATTCAGACAATGAGGAATATAATAATATAGCAGACAATATTATAAATCATACTACTCTTGTTGTAGGAACTCAAACTTTATTAAACGGTATATTGAAAATATTAAGACAACATGAGTCAAAAATGGATATTAGTAATGTTCGTATATTTGCTAATTTAATGGACAATCTTTTAATGAATGCTAATATTAACAAAGCGGCAATTCTTCCCGGAAATGAAGATTATGTGAATAAATCGATTTCCGACGGAAAAAGTTCATTAAGAATATTGTTAGGAATAGCTTGGAAGGAATTTTTAAATGTATATAATCCTAATTTTGCAAAAAAGCACGAAGAAAAAGGTGCTGCATCTCAACAAACCGCAATGATATTAACAATAACATCTTGTTTAATACCGGTAATAGTAGGGATTGTCGGCTTATTATTGCCTGCAATACCGTTAACAACGGTTTTAATAGCATTTATAACTTCAATATTTGCATCAAATATAGGATTGCATGTAATACTTGATTTTAAAGCAATAAAAACAAGAAAAGAATTGTTTAATACAATATCAAATAATATAGCAATAGAATTGGAAATGAAAGAAATAGTTGCACAAGAAAAAAATGAAAAGGAAATAGTTTTGCCGATATATGTAATGTCTAAAGGTTTGGAAGGATTAGGATATGATAATTTAAGAAATACGGGTTTGAAAACGGAAAAAGGTGAAAGTGTATTTGCGGTTGAAAAAGCCGGAGCAATAATACTTGGAACAAGAAGCGGAGCAAGTGCAAAAGATGTTGCCCAAGTATTGAACGAAAGTAAAGTATTGGAAGATTTGATAAAGGATAAAATCGGTAAAAATATAAAAGTGAAATCGGATATTGTAGTAGAGGATAATAATTATATACAAGAGAAACAGAAAGAAAAAGATTTTGAAAACAGTAATATAATTTTTGAAGACGGTATAATGATAGTTAATAAAATAAACGGACAAACACAAACTGAAATAATTAACGAATTTAAAACATTATCTTCCATAAAACAAACAATAGGGTATACATTAGCGGATAAGATGATAATATCATTGGAAAGTATTGAAGATAAAGTATCGTTAATACAATCTTTAAATAACGGAAAAGCAAGGAAAGTAATAACGGAAGAACAAATGAATGATTTAGGTTTAAGTAAAGCCGAATTATTTAAATTAAGAGAAGAAGGAATAGAAGTATACATTAAAGAAGGAGATAAAATCAAAGAATTTGACACTAAAGAAGAAATAAAAGATATAGAAAAAGTTGATGGAAATATAACAATACAAGGATTACAAAATAAAATTGTTTCTTCGGAAAAATCATTGTTAATAGATATAGAAGATTTGAAAGGTATTTTAAAAAATAATCAAACATCCGATATTTTAGAAGTTTATGATATGTTTGAAACATTAATGGGAAATATAAAAACAACTTTCGGAATAGGACAATTAACCGAAAAAGACGTAGAAGAAATGGCATATAATGTTTCATTTGATAAAATACCTGTAAAATGGGAAAGTTTGGAACAAAACAATGAAATAATGATGATGTATAATTCCATATCAGAAGATAAAAAGAAAGTATTTAAAACAACAATAGAAGCAAGGATAGAAGCAAAAAAAGTAATAAAACAAGTAACGGTAGAAAATGTACAAATAGCACAAAATAATAAAAATAAAAATTTAGAAAAGTTATTGGTAAAGATGATAAATAAAGGAAATATTGATATAGATCAAGAACTATATCAAGAACAATTGAATGAATATGAAAAAATGACCGGAATTGAGTTAGAACAAGAATATAACAAAATAATAACTGATATTGATAATAATGTAACAAAACTGATAGTATTAATACCTATAATAATGGATGAAAAGAATAGTAAAGTAGAAAAACTATCTGATGAAAATGATTCAAGAGATTACAGGGCAATGCTTGCCGCTGCATAAAAATTTGCCGAGCAAATTTCGATTATAATGTTATTAGGTTATCGGGGTATAAGTTATTGTTGATGTTTATTGTTAGGATGTTTTAAAGTGCTTGGCGTTTTTATATTAAATTATATATAATAAAACATAATAAATTCGGAGCTTTCAAAATGTTAAAACAAACCTTTTTATACCCTCAGCATAAAAAATTAAATGCAAAATTTACGGAATTCGGCGGTTGGGATATGCCTGTTCAGTACACTTCCATTATTCAGGAACATAATGCAGTTAGAAATTCCGTTGGGATTTTTGATACATCGCATATGGGAACTTTTATTATTTCAGGTTCAAATGCCGGTAAATTTTTAGATTATGTTACAATTTCTGATATGGCAAATTTACCTTTGCACAAGGCAAGATATTCTATGTTGCTTAATGAAAACGGCGGTATAAAAGATGATATTATAGTTTATAAATTTGAAGACTATTATATGATGGTAGTAAATGCCGGTAATTTGGATAAAGATTTTAAATGGTTAAACGATAATAAAACTGATAATGTCGAAATAAAAAATATCAGTAAAGAAATTTCAATGATTGCAGTACAAGGTCCTAAAGCCGTTGAAATAATAAAACAACTTACCGATGAAGATATTTCTTCAATGAAATATTTTACGGCAAAAGATATTAAATTTAAAGGACAGCAGACAGCTTTTTCAAAAATTGCAAGAACGGGTTATACCGGCGAAGACGGTTTTGAAATTTTAATTTCAAACGGTTGTGCCGAATATATTTGGACAAAGTTGATTGAATCAGGTGCAACACCTTGCGGATTAGGTTGCAGGGACACACTTCGGCTTGAAGCATGTATGCCGTTACACGGGCATGAAATTACAGAAAACATAAATCCCATAGATGCGGGTTTTATAAAAACAATTTTTTGGGATAAAAATTTTATCGGAAAAACTGCAATAGAAAAATTTAAAGATAAACCTTTGAAAAAATCAATTGCAATTATTTGTAAAAACGGTATAGCACGTGCAGGTGATGAAGTTTATTGTGATGATAAAAAAGTAGGTTATGTTACAAGCGGTTCTTTTTCTCCTACATTAAAAAAAGCAATAGCAATGGCTTTGGTTGATTATAATACCGATATCAATTCAAAAATACAAGTAAAAGTTCATAATAATTTGAGGGAAGTTTTAGTAGTTCAAAAACCTTTTTATAAGAGGACGAAATTGTAATGAAAAAACTTTTTGCTTTATTTTTGTTGTTTATTTTTTCGGCTTTTTTATATGCTGAACAGTTGGTTGAAATATCAATAGAAGTAACAGAAATAAACAACAATAAAGCAAAAGAGTTTGGTATAAAATGGGTTGATGAAATATCTGCAGGAGAATTGTTTATCCAAGCCGAAGGTGCAAAATCAATTTATCCTTCCTTAGTAGATTTTAACGAATGGGTTCGTTACACTCCTTTAAGTGCAACATTAAAATTATTGCAGGAAAACGGTTCCGCACAAGTTTTATCAAATCCTAAACTTGTTACAAAGTCCGGTTCAAAAGCAAGGTTTTTGGTGGGAGGGGAATTTCCTATAGCCGTTTCCGGCGTTTCAGGCGGGAATGTTGAATGGAAGGAATACGGTATTATAACCGAAATTTTACCTAAAATTTTACCGGATAAAAAAATAGATATAACAATAGAAGCGGAACTTTCAAGGCTTGATTGGGCAAATGCCGTGCAGGGTTATCCGAATATTGCAAAAAGGCAGGCATATTCCAATGTGGTTTTAAAAAATCAACAAACAATAGTTATTGCCGGCTTAATAGAAAATTATAAAGATAAACAAACCTCGGGTGTTCCTTTATTGTCTGACATTCCTCTGCTTGGAACATTATTCAAAAAAACAACAACAAGAGAAAATAAAACAAATGTTTTAATTTTTGTAACACCAAAAATTATAGAACAATGAAAAAAATAAAAAAAATTATAAATTGCAGAGCTCAAGCAAGTGTTGAGTTTATTTTATTTGTTCTTCTTGTAACTTGTGTAAGTTTAGGTATGTTAAAAATTTTTGCACTTTCCTGGAAACATAAATTTGAATTTTTATCGTTATCAAAGGAAATATTAAATGCCATTTTTTAAAAAAGAAAAATCAATGTTTTTATCATTGCTACATACATCCGTGCCTCCATACTTCAATGCCTCAAAAAATGCGAAGCAATTTTGTTCCGGGCAAACTTTAATAGAAGGTTTAATAGTTTGTATGTTGGTTACCGCTTTGATGTTCGGTTTAATTCAAGTTTGTATACTTGTTGTAAACGATATGTTATATAATGAAGTAAGCTTTTCGGCAACAAGAGCAGTAACTGTTACAAAAGAAAAAGACATTCAAAATTTTTCAAAAAAAACGGTTAATAAATTACTTGTTGCATCGGGACTTGTTTCAGGTTTATTATTTTCCGATATTGAACAGGACGGGCGAGACAGTGATGATGAAAAAACAAAAACTACAAATTGGCAGGGAACAATTTTAGGTGAAAATATTATTGACCATTCAGGAACAAATATAAAAAAATATAATGTAAAAGTTAATTATAAAACAAGATTGATGTTTTATAAACTGTTCGGCGGAAATTTATTCAGACAACAGTCTGCACGGGCAAGAATGATAAAATCGCCGGATATACAATATTATGATAAGGCATATCCAAATGCAAAAAGTTTTTCAAATAAAAAACAATAAAGGGCAGGTTATTCCTTACTTTATAGTGTTGACGATGATACTGCTTATAAGTTGGGCGATGATGATAAATATTGCAAAACTTATAAGAGATAGAATGATATTACAAAATTCCGTAGATAATACGGTATTATCTGTTGCAACTTTGCAAGCAAGAACTTTAAATATTTTAGGTGCAACAAATTATTTGCTTGCAACAATTTTATCTGCGGCTTCAAATCCTAAAGTTGTAATGTTTCCGTCTTTATCCACGGATAAAATTGCAGGTTCCATGATACCCGGAATCTTTAGTGATTATAAATGTTTGGGTAAATCAAATTATTCTTTTTCATCAAGAACAGGTGTTCAAAATTTAAGAAAAGCAGTCAATGCAATACAAACAATTCAAAATGCCGCAGTAGCCGAACATTACATGAAATATTTACAAATATTAAAAGATATTCCCGCAAAGGATTGTTCTGTTATTGTTGTTCCTTCAAGGTTTGTAAATGATTTGAAAAATTTTAACATTCCAAATATTTCGGATCCTTCGGTTTTATTGGGACTTAAAAAAAATACAAAGGGCATTAATTATTATGAAACAAAAAATTATTGTATCGACTTAAAATCGAAACATTATCATATTGTGGATTCCGTTCCTTATGCAAAAGATAAGTATTCTTGGTATGTGCAGGATAAAAATTTTTATGACCAAAAATTTATTGCTTACGGAGTAAAATTGCCTTCGGCAAAAAGTAATAAAGGATATCCGTTATTTGCAAATTTAATAGGTATAAAGTGGCCGCCTATAACAGCTTATTCTGCAGCTGCCGTATACAATGTTGACGGTTATATGTTTCCCGAAAACGAAAATACAAAAACAGGCCTCGACCCGATAGTAGCCGTAGGAATGTTGCCGATAGTTGCAAAACAATTAAAAGTTTTTTGGGATTTTGCCGAACTTGTTGCAAAAATTCCAATAGTTGGTATCGCAGGTGCCGCCGCACTTGTTGCAAGCGGTGCATATTATGCTTACCAAACTTACAACAATATTTACGATGGTTTAACCGATGAAACAACACCGATAAGACAATATAAAAAATCCTATAACGGCGGTTGGGATGCACATTTGGTTCCGATTAAATAAAATATTTTTATAAAGATTATCCTACCTGTATTATTTTTGATATGTTTAAATGATTATTGTTTATAAAATTTTTAATTTCATTATTATTTGCGGATTTTAATTCAGGATCTTGTTGTATTATAACGGCTGCTTTTTCTTTGGCAAGTTCTATCAGCTTTAAATCTTTTATAATATTACCGGCTTTAAATTCCGGAAAGCCGTGTTGTTTTGTTCCGATAAAATCTCCGGGGCCTCTCATATCCAAATCATGTGAGGCAATTTTAAAACCGTCGTTTGTTTGTGTCATAACAGATAATCGTTGTTTTGCTTTTTTACTTTTTGAATCAGATACCAACATACAATAGGATTGTTTTTTGCTTCTTCCTACTCTTCCTCTAAGTTGGTGAAGTGTTGCAAGCCCGAATCTGTCGGCGTGTTCTATTACCATAACGGTTGCATCCGGAATGTCTATACCGACTTCTATAACGGTTGTTGATATTAAAATATCAAAATTTTTATTCTTAAATTTTGTCATTACCTCATTTTTTTCTTTCGGTTTCATTTTACCGTGTAAAAGTCCTACTTTAAAATTTTTAAAAACGGTTTTTGATAAGTTTTCGGCTTCGGTAACAGCCGATTTTAATTCTGTTTTATCGGATTCATCTACTAAAGGATAAACTATATATGCTTGGTTTTTCTTGCTGATTTCTGCCGAAACTTTTTTGTATGCTTCATTCTCCGTTACACAAGTTGTTTTTATCGGAATCCTTCCCGGCGGAAGTTGGTCTATAATACTTACATCTATCTCTCCGTATATTGTCATTGCCAAACCTCTCGGTATCGGAGTTGCCGTCATCATAAGTACATCAGGTGTGGCTCCTTTGGCAAGTGCCGAAACTTTTTGCATAACACCGAACCTGTGTTGTTCATCTATCACTACAAGACTTATGTTTTTAAATTTTACTCTGTCTTCCATAACCGAATGAGTTCCGATTATAATATTTGTTTTCCCGGTAGCTATTGAATTTAAAATTTCATCTTTTTGTTTAATTTTTTTTAATATTGAGGATGTAACCAAATCTATTTTTATATTTAAATTTTTTAATAAATTACCGAAAGTTAAAAAATGTTGTTCGGCTAAAATTTCCGTAGGTGCAATTATTGCTGCCTGATATCCGTTTTCTATAGCAAGTAATATGGCGCTTAATGCAACTACCGTTTTACCGGAACCTACATCACCCATTAACATTCTGTTCATAACTTCGGAACTTAACATATCGTTAAAAATTTCATTTATTGCTTTTTTTTGTGCTTTTGTAAAATCAAAAGTTAAGTTTTGTTTGAATACCGATAACAGAGTTTTTTTTATTTGATATTTTTGAGCTTTATAATTTGTTCCGTTTTTATTTTTAGCTATTAAAATCATAAGTTGTAATATAAAAAATTCCTGTAAGGCAAAAGTTTGTCTTGCAAGTTCATATTCTTGTTTGTTATTGGGAAAATGCAATTTGTAAATTGCTTCCGATACGGGCATTATGTTTTGCGGAACTATATCCGGATAATATTTTGCAAATTCCGTTACTACAGGCAACATTAAATTCAATAAAAATTTCTGATTTATTCCCGAAGTTAAATTGTATACCGGCAGCAGTCTTTTAAAAAACAAAGGTTTTATTTGCGGATTATCAATAATTTCAAAGTCTTCAACGGAGAATTTAAAAATTCCGTTTTGGATACCGTAAAGATAAACATATTTTCCAACGGATAAATTATTTCTTAAATTTTCAAAAATATCATATTTTGAATATGGTGAAATTTTTCTAAAAAATTCTCCGGTAACGGTTCCGGTATTATCCGATACATCAATACAAAATACAGCTAAATTTTTTGATAATTTTTTTGTGTAAGCGTTTGTTATTTTGCCAAAAATACATTTGTGCCCGGAAAATTGTGAAGAAAGTATCGGTAAAATAATATTTCTGTCCTGATGGGCTCGCGGGAAAAAAGTCAGTAAATCCGCAATGTTTTTAATATTTAACTTATTAAGTGCTTTCGCTCTTTTTGGACCGATACCTTTCAAAAATTGTATGTTTTCATATAAATTCATTTTCTAATTATACAATATTTTTGTATTTTTGTCTTTGAACAAAAATATTAGTAAAAAATTGACAAAAACAGCAAATTTTAGATATAATAAAAAGATATTTATGATAAAGGTAAGTGTTTGTAATCATCTCTTAATATTCTTTTTTCAAAACCTTTTTGAATTTCGATGGTGTTAAGTTTGCTTTTAATATTGGAACACTTTTAAAAAATTCAAAAAAGGAGTTTTATTTATGTCTTTAAAAAATAAAAAAATAATTTTAAGTGAGCAGGATATACCGAAACAATGGTATAACATTCAGGCGGATTTGCCTGCACCTTTGGAACCTGCGTTTAATTCAAGAACCGGTAAAATTGCAACCAAAGATGATTTGTGTCAAATTTTTCCGGAAGAAATCGTTGAACAGGAAGTAAGCAGAGAAAGATGGATAGACATTCCGGAAGAAGTTAGGGATATTTATAAAATATGGAGACCTTCACCTTTAATAAGGGCAACAAATCTTGAAAAATTTCTTGATACTCCCGCAAAAATATATTTCAAAAATGAAGGTGTAAGCCCGTCGGGAAGCCATAAATCAAATTCTGCCGTAGCACAAGTATATTATAATAAAAAAGCAGGTACAAAAAGAATTGCAACCGAAACGGGTGCAGGTCAATGGGGGTCCGCACTTGCTATGGCTTGTAAAATGTTCGGTATAGAATGTGTGGTATATATGGTAAAAGTTTCTTTTCAACAGAAACCTTACAGAAAATCGCTTATGCAGGTTTACGGTGCAAATGTTTATGCAAGCCCTTCAACACAAACAGAAGCCGGAAGAAAAATTTTGGAAAAAGATCCTGACTGTAGCGGCTCATTAGGCATAGCGATATCGGAAGCCATTGAAGATGTTATAACTCATGAAAATGCAAAATATTCGTTAGGCAGTGTTTTAAACCATGTTGCAATGCATCAAACGGTTATAGGATTGGAAGCAAAAAAACAAATGGAAATAGCAGGAGATTATCCGGATATAGTAATAGCATGTTTGGGCGGCGGTTCAAATTTTTCCGGTATGGCATTTCCTTTTATAATGGATAAAATAAACGGAACACATAAAAATTTAAGGGCAATAGCCGCCGAACCTTCGGCATGTCCTAAACTTTCTAAAGGTGTTTATGCTTACGATTACGGTGATTTATCAGGTTTTACACCTGCATTTAAAATGTATACTTTGGGACATACATTTATGCCAAGTGCAATACATGCAGGCGGGTTAAGGTATCATGGAGCATCACCTTTGGTATCTGCAATTGTTAAAGAAAAACTTGCAGAATCGGTAGTTGTTAAACAAAGAGAAGTTTTTGAAGCTGCGGTAACTTTTGCAAGGTGTGAAGGAATACTTCCTGCACCGGAATCTTCACATGCAATAAAAGTTGCAATTGATGAAGCATTAAAAGCAAAAGAAGAAGGAAAAGCTAAAACTATATTATTCAATTTGTCCGGTCACGGGCATTTTGATTTGACTGCTTACGAACAATATTTATCGGGACAAATACAGGATTGTGACTATTCCGAAGAAGAAGTTCAAAAAGCATTAAAAGATTTACCAAAAGTAAACATTTAACAGAGGTTATAAATTTATAAGTTTATAGGGTTATGAGTTAAGTAGCAACTAAAAAGTAACTTATAACCTTATAACCCAAAAACCGATAACCCAAAATTACGGAGTGTTTTTATATGTCTAAAACAGGTATTATTTGCACAATGGGACCTTCAACAAGGTCAATAAAAATTTTAAAAAGTATGGCCGATTCCGGCATGACGGTTGTTCGTTTAAATTTTTCTCACGGGACATTTGAACAATACGAAAAAGATATTGCATTGGTTAGAAAATTAAATAAACAATACAATAAAAAAGTAAAAATTTTGGGTGATTTGGAAGGCCACAGAATAAGGGTAGGAAAACTAAAAGGTTCAAAACCGGTTGCATTGAAAAAAGGACAAAAATTAACTTTAACATTGGAACCGATTATCGGTAATTCCAATACCGTATCAATTGATTATTCCGGTCCGATAACCGATTTCAAGAAAGGGCTTGCAATATTTATTGATGACGGTAATTTAAAGTTGACTGTTAAATCCGTTTCAAAAAGTTTTATAGTTACGGAAGTTGAAATGGATTATTTATTGAAGGAACATAAAGGTGTAAATATACCGGATGCCAAACTTCATTTTCCAGAAATTGAAGAACATGATATGAAACATATTGAATTTGCAATAAAACATAAACTTGATTACATTGCAAATTCTTTTGTAAGAAATAAGGCAGATATGGTTGCTTTACAAAAAACCGTGCAGCAAAAACATCCTAACTGTAAATTGGTTGCAAAAATAGAAGACAGAGAGGGTATTGAAAATATTATTTCAATTATAGAAGCATGTGACGGTGTTATGGTTGCAAGGGGCGACCTTGGAATATCAATACCTTTATGGACGGTTCCCATTGTTCAAAAATATTTGATAAAAAAATGCAGGTCATGAGATAAATTCGTAATTACGGCAACTCAAATGCTTGAAAGTATGGTGGAATCACCTACACCTACAAGAGCGGAAGTAAGTGATGTTGCAAATGCAATAATTGACGGAAGTAATTTTGTTATGTTGTCTGCCGAAACTGCGGTAGGTAAATATCCGGATAAAGCCGTTGCAATGATGGGTAACATAATAAAATTTACCGAAAAAAACAGTTATCGTCTGTAAACAATGAAAAAACAAGATTTTATAAATCTTTTAAAACAAAAAGTTTTAATACTTGATGGTGCTACCGGAACCGAACTTCAAAAGTTCGGTTTTGTTAATGATGTGTCAACTCCGGAAGAACTTAATATAAAATTTCCGGAAAGAATAAAGCAGATTTATGCTTCATATATTGATGCCGGCTCGGATATTATTTTTTCAAATACTTTCGGTGCAAACAAAATAAAACTTTCACAATATAACCTTGAAGATAAAATAGAAGATATTATAAATGCAGGTGTTTTACTTGCAAAGCAGGAAGCAAAAAGAACAGGTGCTTTTGTTGCAGGTGATATTTCTTCGGTAGGTTCTTATATTCAGCCGTTAGGTTCCGTTTCTTTTGACTTGGCTTATGATGCTTTTAAACAGCAGGCGGAAATTTTAAGAGACAGTGCCGTTGATTTGATTGTTATAGAAACAATGACCGAAATTAAGGAACTTAAAGCGGCAGTGCTTGCTGCCCGTGATGTTTATGACGGACCGATTATTGTTCAAATGTCTTTTACCGAGGAAGGAACTACGGTTACCGGAACCGACATTTTAAGTTTTGTTGCTATGGCGGAAAGTCTTGATGTTACGGCACTCGGAATGAATTGTTCAGTCGGACCTTCACAACTTTTAAAATTTGCAAAAACATTATCCGAAAATACAAACTTGCCGATATCGTTCAAACCTAATGCCGGAATGCCTCAATTTATAAACAGAAAAACGGTATATCCCGGAACACCGGAAGAATTTGTTGAAGTTTGCCTTAAAGCATATCAATACGGTATAAATATGTTCGGCGGTTGTTGCGGAACAAATCCTCAATACATAAAATTATTATCCGAAAATTTAAAAAATAAAAAACCTGTTGAAAGGAAAAAAGTTTCTCATCATTTATTATCTTCAAGAACAAAAGCAATAAATTTGAATTTATTAAAAAAACCGGTAAAAATAGGGGAAAGGATAAACCCGACGGGTAGAAAAAATTTTCAGGAAGAACTGTCTAAAAATATTTTTGCATTAGTTAAGTCCGAAGCAAGAAATCAAAGCAAAAACGGAGCAGATATACTTGATGTAAATATGGGGCTTCCCGGCGGTGATGAAACAAATTTACTTATAACCGCAGTCAATGAAATACAGGAAATTGTTCAGCTGCCTTTGTCAATAGATTCAAGTTCATATAAAGCAATAGAAGCCGCTTGCAAACATTGTGCGGGTAAGCCGCTGATAAATTCCGTAAACGGCGAAGAAGAAAAACTTAAATTGATTTTGCCTATAGTAAAAAGATACGGTGCAAGTGTAATTGCATTGACGGTTGACGAAAAAGGTATTCCCAAGACAGCGCAAGAAAGACTTCAAATTGCCGAAAAAATTCTAAAATTTGCGAATAAATATAATATAAATAAAAATGAAATAATTTTTGATTATTTAACATTGTCTGCAAGTTCCTCACCGGAACAGGCACAAGAAACGTTAAAAGCCGTTACAAAGTCAAAACAGCTTTATCCGGAAAACAAAATACTTCTCGGTGTATCAAATATTTCTTTCGGATTACCTGCAAGGCAGATTTTAAACTCCACATTTTTTAAAATGGCACAAGAAGCAGGGCTTGATATTGCAATATGTAATCCGGGGCTTGATTGGACCATTGATGATGAATATGCACGAAATTTGTTAAATAACAAAGATGCCAATGCAAAAGAATATGTTAAAAAATATTCCGCATTTCAAAAACAACAGGTTAAAAATATAAAAGAACTTTCAACGGAAGAAAAGCTTTTCAATGCAATTTTAAACGGTGATAAAGATTATATTGTTGATTTTACCGACGAACTTTTAAAACAAAATGTAACTCCGTTAACAATATCAAATGATTTGATTTTAAAAGCATTAAATATTGTCGGTGAAAAGTTCAATTCAAAAGAGTATTTTTTACCGCAGGTTATAATGTCTGCCGAAACGGCACAAAAAGCATTTGCTTATTTAAAACCGAAATTAAAAAAGGAAAAAAATTCCGTTGCAGGTAAAGTTGTTATGGCTACGGTTAAAGGCGATGTTCACGATATAGGTAAGAATATAGTATGTGCCGTTCTTGAAAGTTTCGGATTTGAAGTTTACGATTTGGGCAAAAATGTCGACGAGCAAACAATAATTGATAAAGCAATGGAATATAATGCGGATATTATCGGACTTTCCGCTCTTATGACAACTACAATGACAGAAATGGAAAAAGTTATTAAGTTAAAACAAAAAATGAATTTAAAAACAAAAATTATTGTCGGCGGAGCTCCGGTTACAAAAAGTTTTGCGGATAGCATAAATGCTGACGGATATGCACAGGATGCCATAAACTGTGCAAAAATTGCAAAACAATTTTTTGATAACGGACGGTAAAAATATTATGAAAGAATATAATGTAATTGTTATAGGTGCGGGAAATGCAGGATGTGAAGCTGCACTTGCGCCTGCAAGACTCGGGTTAAAAACCTTATTAATTACACAAAATATAGATTTAATAGCAAATATGCCGTGCAATCCCGCAATAGGAGGTATAGCAAAAGGACAAATCGTCAGAGAAATAGATGCCTTAGGCGGTGAAATGGGTTGGATAACCGATATGGCAGGTATCCAATTTAAAATGCTTAATAAATCAAGAGGTCCTGCAGTTTGGTCTCCGCGAGCACAGTGTGATAAAAAATTATATTCTACATTTATGCAAAATTCCGTAATATCGCAAAAAAATTTGGATCTTTTACAAGCTACGGTTATAAAGCTTATAATAAAAAACGGTAAGGTTACGGGTGTTGTAACTAATTTGGACGAAACAATACGGGCGCAAGCGGTTATAATTACTACAGGTACATTTTTAAACGGAAAAATTTTTATAGGGAAAACCGTTTTTAACGGTGGAAGATTTAGTGAAACTTCTTCAACTGATTTGTCTGAATCTTTAAAACAGGATTGTGGGCTTGAAATATCAAGATTTACAACATGTACTCCGCCGAGAATTAACGGAAATACCGTGGATTATACTAAAATGGTTGAACAACCCGGAGATAATCCTCCTATACCTTTTTCTCATTTTACAAACATAAAATTGTGGCAACAAACAAAAAAGCAAGTTTCGTGTCATTTAGTGTATTCCAACGAAACAACACATAAAATAATAAAAGAAAATATAAAAGAATCTTCTTTATATAACGGGCTTGCAAATGCTCACGGACCGAGATATTGTCCTTCAATAGAAGATAAAATAGTCAGGTTTCCCGAAAGAACAAGACATCAATTATTTTTGGAACCCGAAAGTTTAAGTACAAATGAAATTTATATAAACGGTTTGTTTACGGGTTTAGGGGAAAACGTTCAGGAACGATTATTGCATTCAATTGAAGGTTTGGAAAATGTTAAAATAATAAGATACGGTTATGCAATTGAATATGATTATATTCAGCCGACACAAATAAAACATACACTTGAAACAAAAAATATAGAAAATCTTTATCTTGCGGGACAAATTAACGGAACAACCGGTTATGAGGAAGCTGCCGGTCAGGGAATAATTGCAGGAATAAATGCCGCTTTGAAAATATTTCAAAAACAACCTCTTATACTTAACAGACAGGAAGCATATATAGGTATTCTTATAGATGATTTGGTAACTAAAGGTGTTGATGAACCTTACAGAATGTTTACATCAAGAGCAGAAAACAGGTTAAGCATAAGAACGGATAATGCCGATTTAAGACTTCTTGAATTGGCTCATCAAATAGGGTTAATTTCGGACGCTATGTATAAAAAATTTACATTGTATAGGCAAACATTAGTTGATTTATATGAAGAAAAAAATATTGAAATTCCTACGGACGAAGAACTTGTACCTTGGACACGTGAAAAAATAAAAGAAGAACTTGAAATAACAAAAAAATATGAAGGTTATATTCATATACAACAACAGACGGCAAAAAAAATAGCCAAATATGGGAATAAACAAATTCCGAAAGATTTTGATTATAATTCTGTTTCTACGTTATCTTCGGAAACAAAAGAAAAATTAATAAAAGTTCAGCCGTTAACTTTGGGACAGGCAAACAGAATTCCCGGTATAAAACCGAGTGATATAGTATTTTTAAATATAGCTATTGAGAGATATAAGAAAATTGAAAAAATATTGATATAAAGTTATATTGTATGTAATATCTTTATTGAAAAACAGTAAAATGATAAATTTTTAATTTATGAAATATTTATAAATTTTTTTAATAATAAAAAAATTATGCAAAGAGGAAGTTCAATCAATATTGAAAAATACATATACAATTTTGTCTTGTAATCCTTCAAAAAATCAAACAATCCGTTTATTTGAAAAAAATGTTTTTTAGAAGTTAAATTTAGTGCCAACATTGGAATCAATACTTTTATTAAAACTTTTCTTTTTTCGTTTTCATAACTTTTTTTTGATATCAAACCTTTATTGAGATAATATTGATATATTTGCAAAAATTTTTGACCATGAACATTAAAAGCATCAACTTTTCCTTCTTTTTTTATTTTAAAAGGATTATAGAAGTTTTTAATATAAACTTTTGCTTTTTTATGGGTAAGTAATATTGATAATGTCCAGTCTACTTGCATAAATTGGTTATATAAAAATCTATCTTTATTTTTTATTTCTTCAAAATGCTGTCTCCAACAACCAAAATTTGCAATCCAAGTAGTAGCTGTTGATATGGTATTAATGAAATCGTTTATATCATTAAAATAAAATTCTTTTAAAGATTCATTTAATCTAAATAATTTAGATATATTTTTAGATATTTGATTATGTATTAAAGTTTGAAAAAATATAGGAGTTTTTGTTTCTAAATTTTCTTTTATTTTATCTAATATTATTTTTAATGTTCCATTATTAAAACCAACTATGTCATTGTTTAATTTTAAAAATTCACCCGTACCTAAAGATAATGCTTCTATAAAATTTCTATCGGCAAAATCAGTAGGTTGTTTTCTTTTAAAGTAATGAATATTTTTATACTTGTCGGTTAGTTCTTTTATAATTTCAGAAGTATCATCGGTTGAACAATTATCGGAAATAACAATTTCAATATCTTGTTCGTTAAATCCGTCACTTTTTATAATAGAATTAATCGTTTCTATTAAGTATTTTGAGCGGTTATAAGTTGGAATACATATTGATAATAAAGGATTTTGTTTCATGTTTTTTTTATAAAATCAAATGTTTCTTTTATTAACAATTGTTCATTACCTGTAAACATTGTTTCAGTTATATTATAGTTATTGAACATTGTTTTTAATGAACTATAATGTAATATCCATTGTGAACAGCTCAAATTATTATAAGTTTTTATTTCTTTGTTTGACATAAATAAATATATTTGATAGTTATCGGAAGGATAAATAATGAACATTTTTTTTGAAACCGATAAGGCAAAAATATCCATAAGACCTGAACGAAAACCAATAACACACTTGCAGTTTTCTGCTATTGCGCAAGTATTTAATATTGAATCAAATATAAGATTATATTCTTTATAAGAATTTTTATCTTTTGTATTTATTAATATATTATATCCTTTTTCTGTTAATATATTTGCCAATTTTTTCCAAAAAGATGGAGATAATATTTTATAATTTAAAGAATTTGCTTCAGGAGATAATAAAACAGTGTTAGGTTTTATATTATATTTATTTCTAATATTTAAAATTAAATTATTATCTAATTTTATTTTTGTCGGTTGAATATCTTTTGGTAAACCCAAAAGGTATCGGTGACTATCAACCATGTTCTCGGGGGAAAAATTTGAATCTAAATATTTCTCAAATATTGGAAAAATGTTACCTTTACTAATAGATTTAATATCTTGTTTTTTAATGGCATAGTAGGCATAGATTGGCAATACTTCATCAACACCCTTAAATAGTTTAGCAATTTCATACATCCTATTA
Source organism: Candidatus Ruminimicrobium bovinum (assembly GCA_900316875.1). GTDB lineage: Bacteria > Elusimicrobiota > Endomicrobiia > Endomicrobiales > Endomicrobiaceae > Ruminimicrobium > Ruminimicrobium bovinum. Next base: position 5,579 of record ONEP01000127.1, on the reverse strand, counting down.
TTTACTAACAAAAGATTTTGCCCATGGTATTTTTTATAAAATTCATTCATCAATGAAACAGTAATAACAGTTTCTCCTAAGTTAGAAGCAGGTGCTATAATAAAATAATTTTTATAATACCTGTTTATTAAATTCTTTACTTTTAAATATTCAAACGGGAAAGATAACCTTTTTTTCCAGCTTTCTATTCTAAAAATATTTATTAATTTCATAATGATTTTGATATTGAAAAATTGATTTGCAATTTTTCATTTCTGTTTTTATTTATTGCAAATGCTGTTTTTAATCCGGACGTTTTTTTATCATTTATTAAAATTCTTTCGCCCATAGGAGCATTATAAATTATATGACTGTATCTTATTTTGTTTTTATTTAAAAAGTTTTCTAAATTTTTTTTAAAAGAAATATCTCTTGATGTTATGAAAATAATCATATCTTCTTTTTTTATTTTTTTAAAAAGCTGTTTTACGCCAGGTAATAAAATATCTTGCCCTCTTTTATAACCGTTGTGTATAACAATTGTTCCATCAATATCAAATATCCAAGTTTTAGCAAGAGAAGAAAAGACTAATTTATTTTGTTTCATTTAGATAATCCCGAAGGTATAATAAACCATTGTAAAATGCACCACAGATCGAATCATAATCTTCCCAAGTATAAGTAGTCAACGATAACCAAATTAATGCATGCAATAACTTTATTTTTTTTCTTTTTTCTTCTATATTTGAATTGTCTGTTTGAGAAATTAAATTGAAAAAATAATTTTCACAATCTTTCCAATTATTTGACATTATTGCCAATTCTATAGATTTGCTGCCTATATTAAGAGAAAAATTTTTTCTGTTAAATTGATCATAATCACCGACTATTGAATAATATAATTTTGCCCAATCATAATCTTTATCACCGTAAAATTTAGTTGATCCGAAATATCCTCTTGGATCAATCAAAATTGGTTCTACTCCTTCGGTTTTTAAAATAATATTTGAAAAAGTACAATCGCCATGTATAAAATTAAATTGCTTTGGAAAATATTGTTTTATATTTTTTATAATACTATCTTTAATATAAAATATATTTTTGCATTTTATATTGTTTATTGTTATATATTCATCCTTTGCAAAAGGAACTAAATTTTGTATTTTGGATAATCTTTCAAATGTTTTTTCTACATAAACTTTGTAGCAGTCTTTTTTTATCTGTTGTTTTGTGAATACAATCGAATTGTATTGTATATTATGTAAATTGTTAATAGCGTTGATTATTTTTTCCAAAATAGCTTTTTTGTAACTGTGTGTTAGAAAAGAATAAAAATAAATATTTTCACCTTGAATCTTTTCCATAGTAAGCGGTAAAAAATTATAAATTTGAGGTATATCTTTAAAATTAAATTTACAAATTTTTTTATACCAAGCAATTTCATCTAATGCCAATTTTTCACCCTGTTTATCTACAGAAGTTTTTATCACTCTGTTTTTGAAAAATTCTATTTTATTAAAAGGTCTGGTTTTAGGTTTGTTTAATTCATTTTGAAAATATGAAAGAATTGTTCCTATTTCTTTTACTCCATATAAATCAAAAGTTTTAAATCTTATATTTTTATTCGATAAATATTGAACAAATTCTCCTTCAATTGGAACATCTTCTATAAAACTTTTATTTTTAAATAAGAATAATCCGGCTACACCGTTTTGCTTTGATGAAACTTTTACAAACTTATTGTTTTTATAAGACCATCTGCATTCAAATTTTTTTGAAATACCTATGTAATTGTTTTTTTTATCTGCAGTAATAGTTGTTTTATTGCTTAATATTAAATCACACCATATTAGCATAAAAGGTTCTTTATTCGGAATAAATTTCAGTGCTTGTTTTATTCCGGAACAAGTTCCTATATTATTCGTTTCTATAAAATTATATTTAACAACTGCAAAAGTTTTAAGATATTTTTTTAAGATTTCTTTTTTATAGTCTGCAATTATTGTAAATTGAGCATCAGGATATTTTTTGAATAAATGAAATATCATTGGTAAATTGTCAACAGGAACTAAACATTTAGGTCTGTTTTTTGTTAATAATTCCAATCTTGAACCTTTTCCGCCTGCTTGAATTATAATGTTTTTCATGTTAATGATACTTCATTTTTTAATTTATAAAATTTTTTCAAAATTATCAAAAATATTTTTTAAATTATCCGGTTTTTTGCCGCCGCCTTGTGCAAACTCGGGTTTGCCGCCGCCGGAACCTTCAAGTTCTGCCGCAATTTTTTTTGCAATTTTGCCTGAATTGTAACCTTTTTCCGTTAAATCTTTACTTACGGATACAACAAACGAAACTTTATCAGTAAATTTTGAAGCAATTGCAATTATTGATGACGGCATTTTAACTCTTATTTGGTCTGAAATTTGTCTTAAAGATTTAATATCAATATTTTCAAGCACAAGTGAAATAATATTTATACCGTTTACAATTTTTGCCGTTTTTAAATAGTCGTCTATTTTATCTGACATAATTTTATCTTTTAACGAAGAAATTTCGTTTTCATAATTTTTTATTGAGGTAAGTAATTTTTTTACAGCGGTTACCAATGAAGTTTTTGATACTTTTAATTCGGATGAAATAGTATCAATATTTTTTTCGATGACATTAATATATTCTTCACAAGCCGTTCCGCAAACCGCTTCAATTCTTCTTATTCCGCTACCCACGGAGCTTTCGGAAACAATTTTAAACATACCTATATCACCGGTTCTGTTTATATGTGTGCCGCCGCATAATTCCATTGAAAAATATTTAGTTTCGTCTTCCATAACTTTTACCGTTCTAACGACATCTCCGTATTTTTCACCGAATAATGCCATAGCACCTTGTTTTCTTGCTTGTTCTATGGGCATCTCCGTAATCAAAACAGGTAAATTTTGTCTTATAACTTCATTCACTTGTTTTTCTATGTTTTTAAGTTCTTCTTTTGTTAAAGCTTTGAAATGATTGAAGTCAAATCTTAAATTTTCCGGACAAACCAAAGATCCTGCCTGTGCAACATGATTACCGAGTATGGTTCTTAAAGTTTTTTGCAGTAAATGTGTTGCTGTATGATGCCTTGCTGTTTGTTTTCTGTTTTGTGTATTTATTGATGCAGTTAAAACGTCGCCCGTATTTAGTGTTCCTCTAACTATTGTAACTTTATGAATAAATAAACTTCCGATAGGTTTTACAACATCGGTAACATCTATGTTTGTGTTCTCGTTAAACATTGTTCCGGTATCGGCAACCTGTCCGCCGGATTCCGCATAAAACGGAGTATTTGATAAAACAATTTCACCTTTATCTTTTTCCGAAAGAGTATCGACAATTTTTCCGCCTTTAATTAATGCAAGCACTTTTACGTTTGATGAATTTTGAACATATCCCTCAAATTTTGTATCACCGAATTGTTTATGAACAACGGAATAAAAAGTTATATCCTGTTCACCGGAACCGGACCATGCCGACCTCGATTTTTCCTGAGCGGATTTTTTTTCGGCTTCAAAACCTTTTTCGTCAATTGTTAAACCCTGTTCTGCTGCAATTTCTTTTGTCAATTCGCAAGGAAATCCGTAAGTATCGTATAATTTAAAAACATCCGTTCCTTTTATTACAGATCCGTTTTTTGATTTGTATTGCGAAATTAACCCGTTTAAAAGTTCCGTACCGGTATTTAATGTCTCAAGAAACTTTTCTTCTTCTACTTTTGTCATTGATTTTATGTTTTCAAGCCGTGCGGTAAGTTCCGGATATGCCGGTTTCATTATGGAATGAACGGTATCTACAAGTTTATATAAAAAGGGTTCATTCATTCCGAAAACTTTTCCCTGACGGACCGCTCTTCTTAAAATTCTTCTTAAAACATATCCTCTTCCTTCATTGGAAGGATGAATACCGTCGGAAATTAAAAATGTTATTGCCCTTGCATGGTCTGCAATCATTCTGAGTTTTGGAATATTATTTTCAAAAGAAACTTTTAAAATGTCTGCTGCATTGTTCATTAAAGGTAAAAATAAATCCGTATCAAAAACATTGTTTTTACCGTTGGCTGCGGCAACTATTCTTTCAAGCCCCATACCCGTATCTATATTTTTTCTTCCGAGCGGTTTTAAAGAACCGTCTTCCTGTCTGTCAAATTGTGTAAAAACAAGATTCCAAATTTCAAGGTATCTGTTACAGTCGCACCACGGTCCGCATGTAGGTTTATGGCAACCCATATCTTCGCCTAAGTCTATTAATATTTCCGAACACGGTCCGCAAGGACCGGTAGGTCCCATAGTCCAAAAATTTGTTTCATCTCCCATTTTTATTATTTTCGATTCCGGAACTATTTTTGCCCACATTTTACCTGCTTCATCATCATCTTTATATATTGTTACATATAATTTGTCTTTGGGAAGTTCCATATAATTTGTAAGAAAGTCCCATGCCCATTCAATTGCTTCCCGTTTAAAGTAATCTCCGAATGAAAAATTACCTAACATTTCAAAAAAAGTTAAATGTCTGTTGGTTACACCTACCTGGTCTATATCTGATGTTCTGAAACATTTTTGGGAAGAAGTTGCCCGTGTAAAAGTATCTTTGCTTTGCCCTAAAAAATGTTTTTTAAATTGAACCATTCCCGCTGAAGTAAATAACAAACTTTTGTCACCCGAAGGAACAAGTGAATCCGACTGAATAATTTTGCAACCTTTTTCATTAAAAAAGTTTAAAAAAGTTTTTCTGATATTTGATGATTGTTTATTCATAATGTAGAAATTTTATCAAAAAACGGCTCTTTTAGCAAATTTAAAAATATTGTAAAATATACGGCAAAATTTCAATTTGTAAATTTTAATTGTTTATTATATTTTTCGCTTTATAAAAAATATTAGTCGGACATTAGTAAAAGGATTTTAAAATGAAAGAAATTATAGAAATTATTAAAAAAATTGCGGAAGAAACGGAAAGTGAAGTATTTGTTGTAGGCGGATATATAAGAAATTATTTATTAAAAAAACAATCCGATGATTTGGATATAACGGTGTCGAAAAATGCCGACATATTTGCAAAAAAACTTGCTTTGATATTAAAAGGTAAATATATAGTATTGGATTTGAAAAATAAAAATTACAGAGTTGCATTAATAAATAATCCCGTATTGAAATATATTGATGTTTCATTGATGACCGGAAAAACAATTCAACAGGATTTAATTAATAGAGATTTTACAATAAATTCTTTGGCCGTTGATATAAACGGGTTCGGTAATATAAGGAAAAATTTAATAGATGTTTCCGGCGGATACAAGGATTTAAAAAATAAAATAATAAATCTTTCTTCAAAAAATTCTTTAATAACTGACCCTATAAGAATGTTAAGAGCATTTAGATTTGCAAGCGAATTGAATTTTAGTATTTCCAAAAATACACTTTCTCAAATTAAGAAAAATGCAGCTAAAATTAAGTTGTCGGTTTGCGAAATGAGAAAAAACGAGTTTTTTCGTATATTGAATAATAAAAAATCAATAAAGTACATAACATTGATGGATGATTATAAATTACTTGAAAATATGT
>ONEP01000126.1 GCA_900316875.1 Candidatus Ruminimicrobium bovinum | reverse complement strand
TTCCCCTTCCACAAATTCTATAGAAAAATTTACATTTGTCGGCAACCTGTTTTGGGTAGGTCCGTTAAGATAAATATAATCTATGTTTTTTTGTAATCCGTTAATTAATTTATCTCTTAACTTTATAATTTTTTCATAATTTTGTTGCATTTGGCTTAATGCAATACTGCAAGCAACACCAAATCCTACAATTGCAGGAACATTTTCCGTTCCTGCTCTTTTGTTAAACTCTTGAACACCGCCTTCTATTTGAGGTTTTAAATATATTCCTTTTTTAACATAAAGTGCCGCAGCACCTTTAGGACCGTAAATTACCGAACTTGAAATTGTAAGCATATCAATATTTGATTTAACAACATCTATCGGTATAACTCCCGCTGCAACAACCCCGTCAACATGCAACACAACATTTTTTTCTTTAACTGTTTTTGATATTTCATCAATATTTTGAATGGTTCCTATTTCCGTATTTGCATATTGTATTGATACCAAGATAGTATCTTGTCTTATAGATTTTTTAAGTTCATCCAATATAACAAAACCTTCGTTATCTACCGGAATATATGTAACTTCAAAGCCGTCTTTTTCTAAACTTTTAACTGCATTTAAAACCGAAAAATGTTCTATTGCGGAAACTATAATATGTTTACCTTTTTTAGAATTTCCGTAAGCATACCCTTTTATTGCAAGGTTGTTGGATTCCGAACCGCAGGAAGTAAAAATTATTTCTTCCGGTTTGGAATTTATCAGTTTTGAAACTGAAATCCTCGCTTCTTCTATTGCATCTTTAGATATTTGTCCTAAAGAATAAATGCTTTGCGGATTTCCGTAATATTGTTTTAAATACGGAACCATAGAATCAAAAACTATATCGTCCATTTTTGTATTTGACTGATTATCTAAATATACCTGTTTCATAACGCTCCTTTTTTAGTTTATGGGTTATTGGGTTATGGGATTATCAGTTATTTTTTAGTTACTTTGTCGTTGCAGTTCTCAACCTATAACCCCATAACCTTATCACCTTATAACCTGTAGTTTAAATCCTTCAATCATCAAATCTTCTATTGTCTCTTCCATCCCTCTATACTTTTATACATCTATCCCTCAGTTTTGCTTGTCCATACCGGAGACATTTTTCTTACTTTTTCAACAAGTTTCGGTAACACATCCAATACATAATCTATATCTTCTTCGGTGTTGTATCTGCCTAATGAAAACCTTAATGTCCCTTGTGCCGCAAGCGGACTTGCACCTATTGAAGACAACACATGTGACGGTTCTGCAGAACCGGTTGCACATGCAGAACCTGCCGATGCCGCAATACCTGCCATATCAAGCATTAAAAGTAAAGATTCGCCTTCCAAATAATTAAAACTTACACTTAAAACACTCGGAACGGCATATTTTATATCCGTATTTATTACTACTTCCGGAATTTTTTCTGCAATGCCGTTCATTAACTTATTTCTTAACTTAAATATTTTTTTGCTTTCCTGTTCCATTTCTTCGTTTGCAAGTTCAAGAGCTTTTGTCATACCTACAATTTCTGCAACATTTTCCGTTCCCGGTTTCATACCGAATTCGTGGTGACCTCCGTGAAATAACGGCTCAATTTTTGTTCCTTTTCTTATATATAAAGCACCGATACCTTTCGGTCCGTAAAATTTATGCCCCGATACAGACAACAAATCCACACCTAACTTTTGAACATCAAGTTTTAGTTTACCTGCAGTTTGAACAGCATCCGTATGCAACAATATTTTGTTTTTTCTTGTTTTGTTTATTTCTTTTAAAACTTTAGATATTTCTTCTATCGGCTCAATTACACCGATTTCGTTATTTGCATGCATTATGCTTACTATAACCGTATCGGCGGTAATTTTATTTTTTAGTTCTTCAATATTTACTATGCCTGTTTTATCAACAGATATATAGTCCGCTTTATAACCTTTTTTTTCTAAATTTTGGCAGGTAAAAAGTATGGCATGGTGTTCTATTTTGCTTGTAATAACATGGTTGCCTTTATTTGCAAGTAAACTGCCTGCAATTGCAATATTGTCCGATTCTGTTCCGCAGGAAGTAAAAATTATTTCTTCCGGTGATTCGGCATTTATAAGTTTTGCAAAAGTTTCCCTTGCTTTAGTTAATGCTGCTTTTGATTGTTGCCCGTAAGTATGAACGGACGATGCATTACCGTAAACATCCGTAAAGTAAGGTAACATTTCTTTTAATACTTCTTCCCTTACTTTGGTTGTAGCACTGCTATCTAAATAGACATTTCTTTTTTCCATATTTCCTTCTCATATAATAAAATTTTTTATTTCTTTATAGCCGCCTAAAACATTTGTTGCATCATATCCTCTTTCTTCAAGAAGTATTACCATCTCTTGGCTAAAATACCCGCTGTTACAAAAAACATAAACCGGCTTATTTTTCGGTATACTATCAATTCCCGCCCAAAACTTTGAAACAGGAATATTTATACTTTTTTCAAAATGGTTATCACTATATTCCGTTTCTTCTCTCATATCAACTATCGTTATTTTGGTTTTATCAAGTTTAACAAAATCTTGTGCAGAAATTTCTTTAACCATTAAAAAATTGCTCCGCAATTTTTAGTTTATGGGTTATTTGGTTATAAGGTTATCAGTTGTTTTGTAATTATTGTTTATATTTCTAAACTTATAACCCTATAATCTTATAACCTATGCTGTTGTTATCGTTCCGCCGCCTAACACAATATCCCCGTCATACAAAACCGCTGCCTGTCCGGGAGTTATTGCTTTTTGCGGTTCATCAAAAATAATTTTTACACTATTATCATCCAAAACTTTTATATCTGCTATATGTTCTTTTTGTTTATATCTTATTTTTACCGAACATTTAAAATTTTGTGCAGGCGGATTTCCCAATATCCAGTTAAAATCCGTTACTGCAAATTCTTTTTTATATAAATCTTGTTGGTCACCCAACATTACCGTATTATCTTTTGCGGAAATATTGCAAACATAAACATGTTTTTGAAAACAACCCAACCCTCTCCTTTGCCCTATGGTATAATAAACTATTCCTTTATGTTGTCCTATCACTTTACCGCTTTTATCAATAAAACTTCCTTCTTTTATTTTGTTTTCGGAAAATCTTTCTATTGCTTTAACATATTTGCCGTCCGGAACAAAACATATATCCTGACTGTCCGGTTTATCGGCATTAACAAAACCGTTTTCTTTTGCAATATCTCTGATTTGTGTTTTATGTAAACTGCCTAAAGGAAACAAAGTGTGTGCAAGCTGTTGTTGTGTTAAATTGTATAAAACATAACTTTGGTCTTTGGTGTCATCTGCTGCTTTTTTTAAATAATACTTATCATTGACTTTTTCAATTCTTGCATAATGCCCCGTAACTATGTAGTTACATTCCAAATTTTGTGCCATATTGTAAAGCTTTTCAAACTTCATATATTTATTACAATCTATACAAGGATTAGGTGTTCTTCCTGTTTCGTAACTTTTAACAAACTTATCTATAACTTTATCCTTAAAATCATCGGAAAAATTTAAAACATAATATTTCATACCTAATCTGTTTGCAACGGAATTTGCATCATTAACATCTTTCAAAGAGCAACATGTTCTGCTTTTTACACCTATATCTTCATTATTGTAAAGTTTCATCGTGCAGCCGATACATTCATAACCTTGTTGTTTCAACAAAAAAGCTGCAACACTTGAATCTACTCCGCCGCTCATAGCAATTAAAGCTCTTTTTTCCATTTTA
>ONEP01000125.1 GCA_900316875.1 Candidatus Ruminimicrobium bovinum | reverse complement strand
TCATTTTCTGATAATACATCTCCTAATGTAACATCTTCCATTTTATCTTTATTAAAAAGTGATTTATTACTGTTAAAATAAGATGTAAGATTATATCCTTTTACCTTTATCAAACTTTCATATTCTTGTAACAAATCTCTTTGTTTCTTTACTTTTTCATCTTTGGTTGATTCATATTTTTTATCTAATTCATTAATTTTTTGTTTTATATCAAGGATTTTGATATCTCCTTCTAAATAGTCAATATCAAATCCAGCTCTTTTTAATTCTCCTTTTTTATTTTTAATTTTAGTATCAATATTTTTATCAGTTTTACCTTCCCTTATAGCATTCGAAAGATCATAAGCACCTTTAATGTCAACTTCTTTACCTGTTTCAACTTGTTTCGTTTCAGCCTTAAGTTTTTGTTGTAAAGAATTTATTTTTTCTTGTAACTGTTTCAACTTACTAATTTTTTCATAAGAAACACCCTCTTGCTTTGCGGTTTCAATTAACAAATCAAGTTTTAAATTGATATTTTCTAAATCTATTCCTAAATCTTCAATATGTCTAAATACATCTTCAGTTTCTATTTGTTTAATACTTTCAATAGCTAACAAACTACCTATGGCTTGCTCCGTATTAACTAATACCCCAAGATCAAGCAAATAATTTGCATTATCAAAATCTATCATAATCCTTTCTGCTACTGTTTTTCCTTTATTTTCCACCGTCTTTTCAGCCAAACTACTATTTGCTAATTTATTCTTTAATTTGCCTGTTACTAAATCCATATTTCCAGTAGATCTAAGAGTATTCTGTAAATTTAAGGTTGTATCTGACCATTGTTTTTCTTTTTCATTAATAAAATCTTCTCTTAATTGTCTATTTTCCTCGGGAGTTAATTCTTTTTTCTTAGCTTCCACAAGCTTTTTCATATCATATCCACTTAATTTAGCCTGTACTTCAGCAGTATCTAATTTATATTTCTCTATAATTAACTTATCAACATACTCGTTGTATTCTTTTTCATATTTTTTTGTATATTTTTCTTTTGCTTCTGCTGTTAGTTTTTCCATTTCTTTAGGAGATAGAATTTCTTTTAATAGAATTTCTTTTATCTGTTCTACTGACATTCCACTTAAACCACTATTATTTTGCAATATAAGTTCATTCCTAATTTCATTAATTTCTGCCATAGGAGATTCAGTAATACCATCAATAATATCCGATAAAACTTCTTTAAATTCTATACCGGTAAATTCCGTGTATGAAGATAATATTGATATTTGTTTAAAAATTTCATTTGCATTTTCTTGTATTGTTTTATCATTACTATACAAGTTATCTGATACTTCTTTTTTATCAATATTTTCTTTATATTTTTCTATTTCTCCTTTTACTTCTTTTAACTTAAACATATTTGCTATTTCAGGAGAAATTGAAGATAAATTTAAAATTAGAATTACATCTTCAAAATTACTAAATTTACCATTTTCTGTTTCCATTAGTTCTTTTTTTGTATCAAAAACAAAATTACCGTCCTCAATAAATTCTCCATACTCAAATAATTTATCCAAAATTATAGATTTTGCTTGATCGGTTAATCCCTTAGAAGAGAATATTGAAGTATAGTGACTTGCTATTTTGGATACAGTTAAAGTCCTTTCTAATCCTTCTCCTTCTTTTCCAATTTCTCTTCTTACTAAAGCTTCCCTTCTTCCATTGCCTTCGTTACCTTTTATTCCATCTACTGTTTCTTTTATAGCTTTTACATCTTTAAAGAAAGCTTCTGTTGCACAAACATTTAATAATCTTTCGAAATCTTCAGCTACAGAACCTTCTTTAATTGTTCTTTCTGATAAATCTTTTATTATCTCATGCAATTCACTAAATTCAATATTTAAGTCACTACCAACTTTAGTATTTCTAATAATTTCTGATGTAACTGCAAAATTTTGAACATCTTTAATATCTTTAAATTCATACTCTTTACCGGAATATTCAACTTTTATCACTTCTCCTTCTTTCATATTTCTTAAATTATCTCCAGTAACTTTAACAGAATCAACCTCTATTCCGAGTTTATTAAATGTTTTTTCTATACCTTTCGGTGAAAAATCTATTTTTGAAATTTCTTTTGCAGTTTCTGCATTTCTAAATTCCTTTGCTTCTCCTGGACCTGCCCCACCAGGTAATATCAAGAATGATAATTGTTGTGCTAATTCAGGAGGAATTCCAATAGCAGTTAAAACTGTTGTCAAAGCTTGTCTTTTTATTGTAAAGTCATAAAGGCCATAAGCTTTGCTCTTTACTGTTCCTTTCAAGTAATTTGAAGCTGTCATTTCTTCACTCATAAGTTCATTTGCACCTGAAAGTCTATTTGAAAAACTTGCGTACCTACTATTTTCAAGAAGAGGGCTAAAAACACCCTGAGCAAGAGGCATTGTCAACATCATAATAATACCAAACTCAAAACTACTTGCTAAATTTACTTCAAACACATTATCTATATCCCCACCTAACCCTTGTTTCATAAAATGCAAAATACCATTACCATCTTTACCTTCAACTAAATCTGCCAATGGACTAATAAGATATTTGTTTATTATATTAAACTCTATCCCTATCCTTGCCATTGCTAAACCAGATTCCGCTATATTAAAGACTAACAATCCTGCTCCTCTAATGACGCTACCAACTGTAATATTGGTAACTGCTCCTTGTGTTAGATTTATACCTTCCCCTGCCATTTTTAAAGATGCATCAGCTCCACCTTCCAACGTTATATCCAACATCCTCTGTCCTTCTTTAGTGAACATACTGACAAATTGTCCTTCATAATTTCCAAGTATTTTTCCTATCCACTTTCCACTATTCATAAATTTAATATTGTAATTAATACCTTTTGACAACAAACTACTTCCTTCCATAAATTTAGACATTTTAGCAACAGCACCTGCTTCTCTTAACAAAGTACCTGCACCAGGAACAAATGTTAATGCAAGTATTCCCAAACTTTTTGCAAAATCTAATGTAGAAGCTTCTCCTTTTTGCCACGCTTTATACGTATCATAACAATCATTTGCGGCTACATAAGCAAAATATACACTTGTTGCTGCTACTGCTACTTTTGTTGCAAATATTAAACCTGTAGTCAGTGTCAGAACTGCTGGGGTAGCCATACCCAAAGTAGCAACTTCAATAGCTATAGCTGCCGCAACAACTGCACTAACAACAAAGACTTTTTGCGTAGACTCAGCAGCATATTCTTGATTTGTTGTATCAACGCCATAAGCAAGCCTTGTTATTTCTCTCTCTCTTCCTTCTATAAACGATTCATTACCAAAAACCTTAGTATTAACAAAATCTGCCAACACAACAATTGGAGAGTTGATAACCAAACTTTCTACACCGGCATAAATTTGACCGCCAGTGAAACCTAAATAATTATTAAATTTTTTGCTATTTTCACTATTTGGATCAAACAAATCCCAATTCCATTCAAATTTAGCATCATTAATTTCCCATTCTCCATTTTTACCAACTGTTACTTCATTATCAAACTTACTTGAACCTGTTTTTTCACCTGTTGGCTTTCCACTTTCATCTACTTTGTCAACATCCGCACCACCCGGAGTTAAATCTTCTTTATTTAATGTTGATTTAGGTGCATATAATGCTGCAACAAGCCCATTAACTGTTGTATTACCTGACACACAGTAGAATGTTCCCGATATTTTTACATTGTTACCTTCTTGTGTAATACCAGCACTTTTAAAGAAAGGATTAAGGTTAATTATACCTTTATCTTGCTCATTCTGCTCTTGATTTTCTTCCTCACCATCACCTTTGTTACCTGTAAGTTTGTTAAACTCCTCAGCACTAAGTGTTAATCCATCAACTGATAAAACACCCACTGTTACACTAAATGTACCTTTACCAAAATCAACACTTACAAGAGAACCTTTTTCCCATTTAACATCACCTTTAGTTTGGTCTAAAACATCTTGACTAATGTATCCATTTTCACTTGTACAAGTTATTGGTTTATTTAAAGAATACATATAACCTACTACCACAGCACCTTCTGCCGGCTTGTTATCCTGACCATATTCACTATATACAGCAGATCCTGACAATTCCTCACCATTAACTGTTATTGTTTTTTCAGGATGTTGTGCAAGGTAATATGCCATTGTAGCATAACCACCTTCTTCAATAGTGAAAGTTTCTGACCCTATATCATCTATATAATCTTCAGGAACAGCAAATTCAGTATCCTGAGTACATTTAAAGCTGAACATTCCTCCATTTATATCTACAACTGAAACTTCAAAAGTTGTTGATTCCAAAGCTTTAGGACCATCTTTACCATCAGCACCATAAAAACCTTCAACAATAAAGCTCTTTACACCTTCCTGATTCATTATACCGGCAACATTATAAAAACTTCCTTTATACGTACCTGTAAAGTTAAAATTATCTAATTCACCGTCTTTTATTTGGTCACCGGTTGCTTGATAAAAACTTGCCTCAACAAATGCTCTATTTTCTTCGGGAGTTCCTAAAAATTCAAAAGAAGATTCTCCCGTATCTGACTCCCAACCATTTTCGGTAAACACATAACAGCTGTTAGATGTTACCCTAACTGTTGAACTATGCTCATTACCCTCCGCATCTGTAGCAGTTAAACCTATTTCAGAACCTTCTAAAGCTCTTGTTCCGTTACCTATAATTTTTGCTTCACCATCTACTATACTAAAATAACTTCCTGCTCCACTAAGTGTCCACCCATCTTTATCATTTCCTTTTATTACTCCAGCTGTTAGAACACTTTGCATACTTCCACCACCACTACCACTACCATTGCTACCATCGGAACCTTGTTCAAAAATTGAACTTCTATCATCCATTAAAAATCCTATAGACTCACCGGCATGGTCACCCGTAAAATCTCTTCTTATAATAGGAACAGACTCACCTTTACCATTATCTATTTCGGTTACATATCCATAAACAACAGAATCTCCATAAGGGCCATGAATTACAGATGATGTTGAAGCATCAAATGTTCTCATTTCTACTTTTCCAACTTCTCCGGTATCGTTTCCTTTATCTGTTACTATAACCGGCATATAACCATTACCGTTTGAATCAATAATTGCACCGGAACCGTCTATTGTTAAACTACTATATTTTTCATCTACATTTTTCCCCGGGAAAATATCACTATTTTCACTGTCATTTATATAGCTTCTTCTACCTTCTGCCAATCTATGTTGATCGTGAGTTGTATCATCATGATTATAAATACTATCATCACCATTAGTATATAAATCATCATATTTTTTAGCTTCGTTGCCTGTTAGCTTACCATCTCCGTTAGTATCGCATGCTTGGAAAATTAAATCCGGATTATACCCACAAAATTCGAAGAACTCTTTAATTTGTTTAGGATCATTCATATCTACGCTGTTTGACTTATTTCGACATTCTTGTACTCTTTTTTCTTTTAATATTGATAAAGTATCGGTATCAGTTTTATAGGATATATTATTACCGGACCCATCTTTTAACATACTTTTTGACTTAGAATCATAATATCCAGTAGGTACACCACCGTTACCTACACATATGTTTGTATCGCCACCTTGTATTAATTTATATTGAGCAATAAAACCTGTTTTACCCTTCCCGTCAAAAACGGAATTCCAACTGGCACATCCAGCTTCACCTTTTGCATTAACGATATTTCCACCAACAACATTAAAGTGATCATTCCAACTACCACCATTACCCATTTGTTGGCGAATCTTTAAATCTGTTCCTTCTAATTGTTTATAATAATTCAAAAATTCTTTCAATTTACTTATGTTAGTATCACCATTAGCAAAAATTCCTGTCGTTATATCAATTTTTCCATCGATGTTTTTCCCGACTAAATGTTTACCATCCTCTGTGAATTTAACATCTGTTCCTGATGCCAAAACAGCTTTATATCTATTACCAAAAGCTGCTATTGCATTTGAATTACCTGCATTAATATTTACACGTCCTGTTTCCATGTGCTGTTTGCTATCATAAAATACAAAATTGTTCCATGTTTTATCATACCCAAGTGTTATTTTATTATCAAATGCAACTTTATAAGCTTGTCCATAGTTTGCCAAAGCTTTAGCTCCTCCACCGGAAACAATAGATGAAACCAGTTGAACCCCACCATAAATATGTTTACCGAAGAAAGCTAATTGACCATTTTTTATCCCAACTTTTAAATCTGTATTTGACGAATTAGCCTGTTTATATGCAGTAGCAAAATCCGACATTGTTAAACCAGATTGTTTAACACTATTATGTATATCTTGTGATGAAATACGATGATTATTGGATAAATTGTTACCATAAAAATAAACCGTTCCTTTGCCATTGGAAGGATTTTTCTCAACACCTACTTTTAAATCAGAATCTGACTTTTGGGCAGTTGCAACATCACTAAAAAATCCCTTAAGACCTCTATCCGAGTTAACTATATCCGAATATGTTTGAATTCCTTTTATACCAGGACCACTAACACCCCAACTACCATTTGAATTTGCAGGTTTTTCCAATTTAATATCTTTAGAATTCGGAAGATTTTTTGCTTCATCCCATAAACCTTTTATTTCCTTATAACTATCATCATTTAAAATATCAGTTTTAGATATAACTTGATCGTTAGATAACTTTATGTTACCGTCAGAGTCTACCGTTCCACCCAATTCATTTGCCCTTTGTAAAGTTTTTATTGCATCAGCAGGAGAATTGAAATCTTTTACATTAACAGTATTTCCATTTGTATCTGTTATTGTTTGATTACCTCCTGAATCTTTACCCAGTGTATAACCATCAGGCAATTGTGATGCATTAAGAGTTTTATCATCTTTAACTTTTATATTTTGTAAATTTATATCATTAATTTTTATGTTTATATTACCTAGATCTATATTAACACCATTCGGTAACTGTTTCTGTATTTGTTGAAGTAGGCTACTGGATGGATCTTTCAATTGTTCCTGTATTCTGTCCTGTATTTGTTTCATTATGTCACTGTTTGGATTAGCTAATTGCTCCTGTATTTGTTTCATTATATCACTGTTCGGATTATTAAGTTGTTCCTGTAGCTTTTTATTAAAGTCACTATTTGGATCTTGTCTTTGTGCATCTATTTGTTCTTGTATATAATCAGGTGTTTGATCTCTATCTATTTGTTCTTGTATACGCTGTCTTTCTTCCTCTATAGCTTGTTGTCTTAATTCTTCTAATAATTCTTGTTTTTCTTCTTCAGGGAGTTGTTGTTGTTCTTCTGTTAAGTCTTCTTCATCCGGTACTTCAACTTCATATGTAACTTCAATCTCTACATCATATTCAATTGTTACATCAAAACTTATCTCAAAACTAAAAGAAATATAAATACCCGGTAATATTTCTACGTCAACCGATACAGTAAATGATACTGTAAACGTTTCCACTATATGCACTTTTACTGTTTCAGTTACTGTTTCCGTATGGCTTGCACCGGCAATTTCTTTCATTTGTTCCTTACTTAATTCTTTTCCTTTTTTGGCTACCGATTTGGAATCCGTTAATACTGTTACATTACCATTTTCATCTGTTGCTTTATATCCCTTACACTCTACTTTTTTACCTGTTTTAGCATCTCTACCTACAGCTTTTTCATTATTCATTAATTTTCTAAATTCTTTCTCACTATATATGACTTCTTTTCCATTATTTACATTTATATCCGTTACTCCAAATGACCCATCTTCCTTCTTATTTACTGTTATATAATGGTCACCGTTTACCCAAACTATTGCACTTTCACCGGGATTCAAACTTGCAACAAAATCATCAAAATTACATTTATATCCTTTAGAACTCTTACCGTTTATTTCGCATACTTTTTGCTGAGCTTCCATACTTGTTTTTATTTGTTTGTCACCTTTTTTGTTGTTCATTAAAAATGTTCCGGTTGCGATATCTACCGATAACTGTTGAACTGCCGCTATCATTTCACTTATACCTAAATAACTGGCCAGAGAACCTGCAGAACAGTTCATTATTCTTGCACCGTTACTTATTTGACTTAATAATACTTCAGATGCTTTTTCTAAATCTTCTTTTGTTACTCCTTGCTCTTTGAATATATTATATACCTCTTCAAGGGTTATCTTAGGTTCACCATCTTTTCTTTCACTGTTTAATTTATCAGTTATTGCCTTTAGTGTTTTATAATTTTTTTCTCCGTACTCTTGTTTTATTTTATCATCTATACTTGGTTCTTTTTTAACTAAGGAAGCTATTTCAGATACTATCTTAGATGCTATACTTGATAAACTACTAACACTTGTTTTTATTATATTATTTTCAGCTTTGTTATTTAGTGCATATACCCTCGCTGCTACATCTGCTGCTATCAACTGTATTGCTGCCATTACTTTACTTGTATTTGTATACTCTGCTAATGCTACAGCATCAGAATTTACTATTTCTGTTCCGCTATTTAATTGATTTATTATTGTTTCTGCAGCTTTATTTTTGTCCAAGTCTTGTTTTGTTACACCGGCTTTTTTGAATTCATTATATACTTGTTCAAGTGTTATTTCCGGCTCACCTTCTTCTCTTTCACTGTTTGCTTTATCCGTTAATGCTTTTAATGCTTTATACCCGGATTCTCCGTAGTCTTGCTTTATTTCTTTTGTTATTTGATCTTCTTCTTGTGAACTATCATCCTGTTTTTCTTTTACTAAATCCATAAATAGTTTTATAGTTCTATTTATTTTTTCTTCATACTCTTGTCCTTTTTCATTTGATAATTCCTGACTTTGTTGTAAATTATCATCCTGTTTATTTAAATTTGTTTGTTCTTCTTCAATTTGAGGCTGAATTTGAGCTTGTCCTTTAGCTTTTTCTTCTTCCTCAAATTTTTGTAATGCTTCATTTAATTTTGGATATTTCTGAGGATTTTCTGCTATTATAGCTTTAACTCTTTCTAATAAACTTCCTTCCGATAGCAATTCATTAACTTTATTATCTATCGCTTGTTTCTGTTCATCTGATAAACTTTGATATTGTTTGGTTTTCTTATAATCAAAAGTGTCGCCATTATTATCATTGTTAAAACCTTCTTTTGCTTTTTCTAAAAATTTCCTTGCAATTGCTTCTCCGACATGTCCGGGATTTTCATTTAAAAAGTTTTCAACCATTTCAACAACTTTTTGCATATCCGCTTTTACCATTACTTGTTGTTCTTCCGGTTTTACTTCTACTTTTGCTTGATTTTCATTGGCTTCATTTTTCGGCTCAGTGGTTACAGATTCAACTTCACTTGTAAAGCTATCTTCGTCTATGTAAGATTTAAATATATTATACAATGCTCTGTCTACATCTTTAGGTGATACTTTTAATTCATTTTCACCATTATTGATTTTATTATCGTTATTCGATAAAAATGATACTATTTTACCAACCAGAAAACCTACAACCGCCATAAAGGGACTTTTTTGAACGTAATTTTCAAAAATATTTTTGGTATTATCTCCTAACATACCAAAAAAATCTGTTGCAGTTTGTAATTCAATATCTGCTGCCAAAATATCTGTATCATTTTCTTCAGGTTTTGTTGCCTGTTCGTCATCATCTGATTGAATACCAAGTTTTGCTTTAATTGCTTTAGTATATGCTTCATCTTCAACAAATTTTCCACCACTCCATATTTTTGCTACTTTACCGTCCCATGTACCTACTACTTCCTTTTTGCCATCTTTACCTTTTTTCCATATTACGTTTTCTTTCAAATCTACATTGTCTGCAAGACTCTGCATAATCCTTACACTGTCACTAGTCTTGTCTCCACCATTTAAGACTTCCTGGGCTTTCGTATCTTCTTCAATTATCTCATCTACTTTCTTTTTTTTATCTGCAAATGCAGGTAAATTCACTATACTTATAACAAAACAAACTGTTACTAAAGTTGCAATAAACTTGTTAAACAAGCCTGTTTTGAAGTATTGTTTAACCTTATTTTCCTTATCCTTCTTACCAAAAAGTTTTTTTAATATATTCATTTTTCCTCCTAATAGAAAAACCGACTTGCAATTATTTTAATATGCAAGCCGGCTCTCTATAACATAAAATATTTTTTATATTATTTATTATATCTTTTATTCTTGTAGTGTAAATAGCAAATAATATCAAAAGTAACATAAATACCGCAGCAGTAGTTTTATCGTCATAAACTTTAATATTATTGTATAATCTGAACAAGTCGGTTACAGCTATAAAACTTATATATGTTACCGTTGTTTTTACTATGCTAAATTGAGATTGTTCACCAACCGTTCTTTCCGCTACTATTCCGCTATCGGCTGATGTGTTTGCCGGAACCGGCTGTTGATTATTTTCATTTTTATTATCAACAGGTTTGGTTGAACCTGTTTCTGCTACTATCAATTCAATAAGTTCGTGTGCCAATTTATTTGATATTACCGTTATTGCTTCGTTACACCGGCTAAACACATCAAATATTGCACTATGCACTACACAACTTAATGCCATAAAAAAATTATTTTTTACTTCGGAACTTTTTGGAATAAAACCGTTAAAAAACATTACAGCAACTAAAAAAATGCAGAGCATTTTTTTAACACTGTTTCCGGTTATAAGTTTCGGAAACGATAAACGTATTAAAGATGATGGTTTAGTAAATAATATTTTCATTTTTTAAACCTGTTTAACAGTTTTCCTATAATATTATAACACATTTAAAAAAAATTGCAAACATTAAATGTGAAAAATTTGTGAAAAATTAAAAAAATCGCTTTGCGATTTTTTAGCTGAGAAGCTGATAGCTGAGAAGCTGAGAAGTTATAAAGACAGGTTATGGGGTTATAGGTTTAACGGCAACGGCGAACGACAACGACAGCAATAACAAAACAACTTGGATTCCCGACTACAACCTTCGGGAATGACACAACGAACGGCAACGGCAAAAGACAAACGGCAGATTTTTTCTCACAAAGCTCTTCAAAAAAAGAAAAAAGCGGGTGATGGGACTTGAACCCACGACATTCTCGTTGGCAACGAGACGCTCTACCACTGAGCTACACCCGCACTACTATATAAAACTTAATAAAAAACTTTAAACTTAAAACTACAACTATGCTGGGGACGGGAGTTGAACCCGTATCCGGTTAAGGACACGCACCTCAAGCGTGCGCGTATGCCAGTTCCGCCACCCCAGCAACCTGCTGCTATTCCAACGGTTGTTGTGAAGAAGCAACCGGAATATTTGAAATTTGATCAATAACCGATTGCATACTTACCCTTGTTGACATTAAAGTTAATGCTAATGAGGTTAACATAAAGATAACAGCACAAACAACAGTAACTTTTTTTATAAATGCCATTCCGCTTGGGGCACTAAATATTTGATCGGAACCGCCGCCACCGAAAATACCTGCCATTCCGCCACCCTTACCTGCCTGAAGCAAAACTATAACTATCAAAGCCACACAAACTATAAAATGTAATGCTATAACTAAGTAATAAAGTATCATAATTTCCTTATTGTATCAAAAACAAATGCCTATTGTCAATAGGCATTTGTTTTTTAACTTATATTTTATTTTGCAGGTAATGCTGCAATTCCCGGCAAATCTTTCCCTTCCAAAAATTCCAAGGATGCTCCGCCGCCTGTAGAAACATGAGAAATTCTTTTATCTACTCCTGCTTTTTTAACCGCAGAAACGGAATCACCTCCGCCTACTACCGAAATTGCACCGTTATCGGTTGCTGTTGCAACCAATTTTGCAATTTCAACCGTTCCTTTAGAAAATTC
>ONEP01000187.1 GCA_900316875.1 Candidatus Ruminimicrobium bovinum | reverse complement strand
TGTATAGGAGCATAATCATTCAAAGCTTTTGTCATAGGTGCCAAGCAGTTTGTTGTACAAGAAGCAGCTGATATGATTTTATCCTCTTTCTTCAAGATTTTATGGTTTACATTGTAAACGATTGTAGGTAAGTCATTTCCTGCAGGAGCGGAAATAACAACTTTTTTAGCACCTGCATCAATGTGAGCTTGTGCTTTTGCTTTCGATGTATAAAAACCTGTACATTCCAAAACAACGTCAACACCTAATTTTCCCCAAGGTAATTCGTTTGCTTTAGGAATTGCATAGATTGTAATTTCTTTTCCGTCAACGGTTATTGAACCGAATTCTTTAACCGTTTTTCCGTCTTCTGCCAATACCGCTTCTTTATATGTTACGGTGTGTTTTGCTTCTTCACCGAATTTTCCGCAATATCCGCCTTGTGCCGAATCATACTTTAACAAGTGAGCCAACATTTTAGGACTTGTTAAATCGTTGATAGCAACAACTTCATAACCTTTTGCACCAAACATTTGTCTGAATGCCAATCTTCCAATTCTTCCGAAACCGTTAATTGCAACTTTAACTGCCATTTTTTTGCCTCCGAATTATTATTTTAAAACGACATTACTTTAAACTGTATTTAAGAAATGTTATAAAAATATGATAAAAAATGCAAGTAAAATTTTTCAGAGCAAAATTTTAGCTGAGAAGCTGAAAAGCTGAGCAGCTGAGAAGATTAACGACAACGACATAAACAGCAATACCACTCACATAATTTCATCCCGCAATGAGAGAAAAAAAATAATTTGCACAAAACAATTAAAAATTTTGTATAATTCAAAGTATTATGAAAATAAAATTTTATTTATTATCTTTAATCGGTTTGATGTTTTTTATTACGGGTTGTAATACGGTCCCTTTAACCGGAAGAAGCCAGTTGATTTTAAGCAGTGAAGCGGAAGAAGTTGCAGCAGGTGCAACAAGTTACGGGCAGTATTTGGCAGAATCAAAAATTTCAACTAATAAAACAAATACCGCTCTTGTAAAAAAAGTAGGGCAAAAAATAGCTGCAGCTTCAGGTTATAACTACGACTGGGAATTTAATTTATTGGAAAGTGATGAAGCAAATGCATGGTGTCTTTCCGGCGGCAAAGTGGCGGTATATACGGGAATTTTACCTTATACCAAAACAGAAGCAGGGCTTGCAACCGTTATGGCACATGAAATAGCACACGCAATAGCACGTCACGGTGCGGAAAGGTCGGCACAGTCAAACCTTTTTCAATACGGGCTTGCACTTGCGAATGTAAAACTTGAAAATAACCCTAACAGAGAACTTATAATGTTAGGTGTAAATGTGGCAGGTAATGTAGGTGTAATACTTCCTTACAGCAGAAAACATGAATCCGAAGCCGACTATATGGGACTTATCCTGATGGCAAAAGCAGGATATGACCCGAGGGAAGCAATAAAATTTTGGCAAAGAATGGCTGCCGCGGGCGGAGGTTCGCAGGGCGGACTTTCGGACTTTTTATCAACACATCCTTCCGACGAAAAAAGAATAGCGGACATACAAAAACATTTACCGGAAGCTTTGAAATACTATAACAAATAAAAATTGCAAAGCAATTTTTATTTGTCGGTTTAGAGCTGAGAGCTAAGGGCTGAGAGTTTAACGGCAACTGAAAAACTTTTAAAAATTTCTTTTGAAGCACGACTTGGAGCCGCTTATGAGTGCAGAAAATTTTAGAGTAAAAAACTATAAATTTTAAAAGTTTTTTAAAGCGACACTGTTTGAAGAAAAATCCGTCTACATTTAGATGTTAGGATTTTTCAAGTTGTCGTTTGGCTTTAAAATTTTCAAGCGAATGGCAACACTGAGTGCAAAAAAGAGAATTTTTAAAAACGAAACGACATAGATTGCCGCGCCGATTTAATCGGCTCGCAATGACATAACGACAGTTGAGGGCTGTGTTGTTGGACGTGAGTTTAACGACAACGGCAGCTTAAAGCTTAAAGCCGAGTGATTTTTTTTGTGCTTTTATAATTTCCGCAATTCCTGTTTTGGCGGCATCCAACATTTTATCCAAATCTTTTCTTGTAAAGGCATGTCCTTCGGCTGTTCCCTGAACTTCAACAAGATCGCCGTTATCAAGCATTACAACGTTCATATCAATATCGGCAACATTATCTTCTTTGGCCGATAAATCAAGCACCATTTTATCACCCACAAAACCTACACTGACCGCACCCAAAAAACCTTTTAACGGTATTTCATCAATTAATTTTTGCTTTTTTAATTTTTCAAGTGCCAAAGCCAATGCAACAAAACCGCCGTTAATTGATGCCGTTCTTGTTCCGCCGTCGGCTCTTATAACATCACAATCTATGGTTATTGTTCTTTTACCTAATTTTTTTAAATCCACACATGCTCTTAAAGAACGTCCGATAAGCCGCGATATTTCCTGTGCTCTGCCGTTTTGTAATTTTTTTCTTGATATTCTTTCGTTACAGGAACGCGGCATCATTGAATATTCTGCGGTAAGCCAACCTTGTTCTTTTTTTTCGGCCTCTATAAAAGGCGGAACTTTTTCCTCAACGGTTGCAACACATAGAACTTTTGTTTCCCCTAAAGAAAACAAACATGAACCTTCGGTATGTTTTAAATAATTTTTTTCTATTTTAATTTTTCTCATAAAATTTTTCCCTTAATTTATTTTTGACAATTTTATAAAAAAAAGAAATAAATTAAAAGGTTTTGAAAAAATATAAAACAAAAAAGCTACCATAAGTTA
>ONEP01000123.1 GCA_900316875.1 Candidatus Ruminimicrobium bovinum | reverse complement strand
TTGAAAGGTTGCAAGCCGATATTGAACCGTCTGAAAAAGAAATTGAAAATGATAAAAAGAATTTGGAACAAACACAACTTCAACTTGAAGAATTGAATCGGAAAGAAATTCAATCAAAAGAAGTAATTTTAAATATAGAAAAAGAAATTGAAAATTTGGAAAATAACGAAAATAAGTTAAAAGAAGATAGAGCTGCAGCACAGGCAAGAATAGATACGTTAAAAGAAATGATAGCACAAGATCCTGTAAAAGTTGCAATAAAAACAGTTATTGAACAGGGTTATGCAAAAGCAACAATAGGGAGTGTTATTGATCCGAAGCAGGAAAATATTTCAATAGTTGCAACTGCTTTGGGAAGCAGGTTGGATTATTTAATTTGTGACACAAAACAACAAGCCGAAAGTGCAATCGAATATTTAAAAAATAATAATTTGGTAAGACTTACTTTTTTTGTTTTGGAAAATATTCCCGCCGAATTTTCGCAAACACAATTAACCGAAGGCACTATGGTTTTATTTGATTTATTAAATGTGAGTCCCGAATATGAAAGTGCCGTGAAATTTATTTCAAACGGTATATATATAAATGATAATAAAATTTATAACGGTGCGTTTATTTCGGGCGGCTCGGATGAAAGTTCGGATAAACCTGTTTTAATGGAAGAGCAAATAAAAAAGTTGTCCGAGGATATAGAAAGTAAAAAAAAGCAATTGTCGGAAATTTCGGAAAATATTACAAAACAGGAAGATACAAAACTTAATGTTAATTTGGATAACGGACAAACCGGTAATGAAAAAACAAGAATAGATGCAAAAATTTTATATTTAAAGGAAGCAATAGAGCAAAAACAAAATAATATTGCCGATACGGTTAAAGAAATTGAAAATTTAAAAAACGAACAGATAGCAAAACAAGCTGTCGCCGATTCCGTAAACGAAAGAATTGCCGAAACAGATAATAAATTGGCAGATATTGAAACGGAAATTACCGGGTTGGAAACAAATTTACAACAAATAGCATCCGATTCCGATAACCTTAAAGCTCAGGAAGAAACGGTTCATAATGAATATATAACAAGTTCCACAAAATTTGCACAAAGAGAAGAATATTTGAAAAACAGGCAACAGGGGCAGGAATACATAAATAATTTAAAAATTCAAGTAGAACAGAAAACGGCAAGAATTGCCGAAATAGACAAGCAATTACAGGATATATTAACTTTTCAGGAAACAGAAACGATAAATATTCAAAAATCACAGCAAGAACAGACGGAAAAAGAAACGGAATTGCAACTTATCAAAGGTAAAAGAGAAGAAATTATAAATACCATAGAAACAAAAAATAATGTTATACACGACACTAAAATGAAAGTTGAAGAATTAAGGCAAACCGTTTCCGATATGGAAGGAAACCAAAAAGCTTTTAATGCTCAAAAAGAATTACTTGAAACAAGAATAAAAGAAACTTACGGTAAAACTTTTGATGAGTTAAAAGATGAATATTTAGGTGTTGAAGTTGACAGAGAAAAAATAGATAAAATAAAAAAGAAAATGGAAGATTTGGGGCAGGTAAATTTAGCCGCACAGGATGAATACGACCAACTTTCTCAAAGATATGACTTTATAGTAAAACAGCAGGATGATTTGTCAAAAGCAAAAAAAGATTTGGAAGATGTTATACAGAAAATAAATCAGACCACAATAGAAAATTTTAAAAAAACATTTGATTTGGTTAGAGATAATTTTAAAACATTGTATAAAAAATTATTCGGAGGCGGTGAGGCCGATTTAATATTGACCGATGAAAATAATTTACTTGAAACCGGTGTTGATATTTTTGCACAACCGCCCGGGAAACATCCTAAAAATATTTTACAATGTTCCGGCGGAGAAAAAACACTTACGGCAATTGCTTTGTTGTTTGCATTTTTCCTTGTTAAACAGTCGCCTTTTTGTATATTGGACGAAGTTGATGCTCCTCTTGACGATGCAAATGTCGGCAGATATATAAATATCATAAAAGAATTTTCTCAAAAAACACAGTTCTTGGTTGTTACACACAATAAAAGAACTATGGAAATGGCAGATATTTTATACGGTGTTACAATGCAGGAGCTTGGTATATCAAAGATAATATCTGTTAAAATGAACAGAGAAAGTGATAAACAAATAGATGAAATTTTAAATAAGAAAAATGGATAAAACGAAAATTTCTTTAAGATATTATGCTGAATATATTGCTTTAAAGATATTTATATTTTTTATTTTTCTTATTCCGGTAAAATGTACAAAACCTATCGCAATTGTTATTTCTAAAATTTCGTATTATTTTATTCCCGTTCGTAAAAAACATATCATAAATTCACTTAAACAAGCTTTTCCCGAAAAAAACGATAAAGAAATTTTAAAAATAACAAAAGATGTATACAGGCAGTTTGCAATAACCATAATGGAAATGATTTTTTTTAACAAATTAAAAAAAGAACAACTTAAATATGCAATAAACATAGAAAATATTTATTTGATAGAAAAGGCATTTAAGCAGGGCAGGGGATGTATTTTATTGTCGGCACATTTCGGTAATTGGGAATTGCTTGCAAAATCTTTTTCACAAAGGCATAAAATGTCCGTTATTGTTGCCGGACAGGAAAATTTCTTGGTTGATAAAATGATTAATGATTTAAGAACCACAAACGGATATAATACCATTTATAAAGACAAATCCGTTGCAAAAAAAGTTTTGTATGCTTTAAAAGATAATGAATTTGTTGCAATATTAGGCGATCAGGATGCAAATAAACAAGGTGTGTTTGTTCCTTTTTTCGGCAGGGCTGCCTCAACGGCAAAAGGTCCGGCTGTTTTTGCTTTAAAAGCCAAATGTCCCGTTTACACCGCTTTTTGTGTGCGTTTAAAAGACGGCAGTTATAAAGCAACGGTGGAAGAAATTGTGATTCCGGAAGATATGTCGGAAAATGAAAAGGCGGAATATATTATGACAGAATATAATAAAGCATTACAATCTTATGTTGAAAAATATCCTTCGTTATGGTTTTGGTTTCATAGAAGATGGAAAACAAAAAAGTTGCCTTTGTGTTCATAAAATGATATAAATATAAGATAAATATAAAGTAAAAGGAGATTTTCATGCAGATAAACATTACGGCAAGACATTTGAAATTAACGGATGCTATTGATTCTTATGTCAGACAGAAAGTTGCAAAAGCAGGAAAATTCTTTACGGGAGATTCGGTTTGGGTTCAAACAATTCTTTCCGTTGAAAAAAACAGACAAATAACGGAAATTTCATTCCATATAGCAGGTAAAGTTTTCAGAGCAAAAGAAGAGTCGGAAGATTTATATGCTTCAATAGATTTAGCGGTAGACAAACTTTCCAAGCAATTGAAAAAGCAAAAAGAAATATCAAAAATTCACAGAAAAGAAAATCTTAAAGTTTTAAAAACAAAAGCAATAAAATCCGATGTGTTCTCGTTGGATATTATGCAGGATTCAAGAAATAAAATATCCGAAATAAAAAGATTTGATTTGCAACCTGTTTCAATAGAAGATGCGATAGATGAAATGGATAACTTAGGTTACAGAGTTTATATGTTTTTAAATTCTTCTACCGATAAAATAAATGTTTTATACAGAAACGACAGCGGTTCATTAGTTATGTTGGAACCTGAAATTTAAAATAAATAAAAAAATATAAGAAGCATACAGAGGGGGAGGAGTAGAAGATGAATATAATGGATTTTTTATGTAAAGACTCAATTATTGTGGATTTGAAGGCGCAAAACAAAAAGGATGCTATTATTGAATTGATAGAATCTTTAAAAACGTCAAAAAAAATAAAGAAAACCGATGAAATAATTGAAGTCGTTTTGGAAAGAGAAAAATTAGGTTCTACCGGTATCGGACAGGGTGTTGCTATTCCTCACGGCAAAACTGATGCTTTAACCGAACAGGTTGGTGTACTCGGTATTTCAAAAAAAGGTATCGAATTTAATTCTTTAGACGGTGAACCTGTATATATTATATTTTTATTGGTAGGTCCCGTTGAAGTTACCGGACAACACTTGAAAGCTCTTTCCAGAATTTCAAGACTTTTCAAAGATAAATTCTTAAGACAAACAATTAAGAATGCCGAAACAAAAGAAGAAATTATTAAGATAATACAGCAGGAGGATGCTTATTAAAATGAAAGTGCTAAAAGTAGGCACTTTTATTAAAGAAAAAACTAACGATTTTAAATTGGAACTTGTTGCCGGAAAAGGCGGGCTTGAAAGAGTTGTTACCGTTCCTGATGTTAACAGACCCGGGCTTGCGTTTGCAGGGTATTTTGAACACATGCCTTATGAAAGGGTTCAAATTATAGGAATAGCGGAGTTCACTTATCTGCAATCGTTAACACATAAAGAACAACGTAAAATGTTAACAAAAGTTTTTTCTCCTAAGCAGGTACCATGTTGTATAATCACAAGAAATTTTAATCCTCTGCCGTCGATGGCAGAGGTTTTTGACGAATTAAACGTTCCTCTGTTAAAAACATCATTATCATCATCTCAACTGTTAAGCGATTTAATTTATTATTTTGATGAAAAACTTGCACCTTCACAAAAATTACACGGTGTTTTATCCAACGTATACGGACTTGGTGTTTTTATAAGAGGAAAATCCGGTATAGGAAAATCCGAATGTGCATTGGAACTTGTAAAAAGAGGGCACATGTTAGTTTCCGACGATCTGGTGGAAATTACAAAAAGGTCCGGGCATACATTAATCGGTAAAAGCAACAGCGATATAATGAAACATTTGATGGAAATTAGGGGAATAGGAATTATTGATATAAAAAATATGTTCGGTGTTGCAAATATTTTAGATGAATCCAAAATAGAACTTGTTATTAATTTAGTTGCATGGGACGAAACAATAGAATATGAAAGGTTGGGTTTAAAAGAATATTATACCGAAATTTTGGGAGTAAAAATTCCGGAGCTTACAATTCCCGTAGGACCGGGAAGAAACTTGGCAATTATCGTTGAAACTGCAAGTTTAAACCAAAGGTTAAAGAAAAACGGTTATTTTTCCGCATTGGAATTTACAAAAAAAATAAAATCCGAAATAAAAAGAAAAAGTAAAAATAATGAAAAATAATTTTTTAATAATATCAGGAATTTCCGGTGCAGGCAAAACCAAAGTTTTGAATATTTTGGAAGATTTCGGCTTTGTCTGTGTTGATAATTTACCGTTTAATTTTATTAATGATTTTATAGATTTGTACAAAAAAGATAAAAAAAATTATAAAAATGTTGCAATAAGTATAGACATAAGAGCCGGTAAAAATATTTTAAAAATTCAAACGGTTATAAATAAATTAAAAAAAGAAAAAATAAACGGTAAAATATTGTTTTTAAATGCCAATGATATGACAATTTTAAAAAGGTATTCCGAAACGAGAAGAAAGCATCCGTTGGCACTTCCCGTGAAAGAAGGATTAAAAAAAGAAAGAGAAATGCTGCAACAGACAAAAAAACTTGCCGATATTGAAATAGATACAACTAACATGCCTATAGGACAGTTGAAAAATACTCTTTCCAATTTAATAAAAGTTCCTCAAAGCCAAAGGGAACTTATTTTGACAATAATGTCATTCGGTTTTAAATTCGGTATTGCAAGTGAAGCCGATATAGTTTTTGATGCAAGGTTTGTTCCGAATCCGAATTATGTTGCGGAACTTAAAAATAAAACAGGTAAAGATAAAGAAGTTATTAAATATATAGAAAAACAAAAAGAATACGGTAAATTTTTTGACAGAATATCAAGACTGCTTAACTGTTTATTACCGAGTTATTTAAAAGAGGGGAAAAGTCAATTGACTATAGCAATAGGATGTACCGGCGGAAGGCATCGTTCGGTTGCAACAGCCGAAAAATTAGCCGAATTTTTTATAAAGAAAAAATATAAAGTAAATTTATATCACAGGGATATAATGAGAGTATAACCTGCAATGAAATGTAATATTGTTACCATAGGCGGAGGTAGCGGACTTTCTACTTTATTAAGAGGATTAAAAAAATATCCGGTTAATATTACCGCAGTTGTTGCCGTAAGTGATGACGGAGGCAGTTCGGGTAAATTAAGAACGGAATTCGGTGTTTTGCCTCCCGGTGACATAAGAAACTGTTTGGTTGCACTCAGTGAAGAAGAAAATTTAATGACAAAACTGTTCGGTTATAGGTTTCCCAAAAAGGGCTCGTTATCAAACCATTCGTTCGGAAATTTGTTTTTAACCGCATTAAGCAGTATTTCGGGCGGTTTTGATAAAGCAATAACAAATGCAAGCAGTATATTGGCAATTAAAGGAAAAGTTTTACCGGTTTCGTTGGATAACGTAATTTTAAAAGCCGAATTGGAAGACGGAACAAGGGTATCAGGTGAAACAAAGATATCAAGAAGTAAAAAAAACATTTCTCACGTTGAGATATTTCCGAAAAATGCAAAAAGTTCAAAAAGCGTAACGGATGCAATTTTAAATGCCGATTATGTTATTTTGGGTCCCGGTTCCTTGTACACATCTATAATAGTTAATTTGCTTTTTAAAGGAGTTATTAACGCATTAAGAAAAACAAAAGCAAAAAAAATATATGTTTGTAATATAATGACACAAGTCGGAGAAACTACAAATTTTAAATTATCCGATCATATAAATGCAATAGAAAAACATTCGTATAAAGGAATTATAGATATAGTTCTGGTAAATAACGGGAAAATTCATCCGTCGGTGGCTCAAAGATATAAAAAGGAAAAATCCATGCCTGTTATTGTTGATAAAAAAGCATTAAAAAATGTTAAAATAATAGAGAGAGATTTTATTTCCAAAACACAGTATGCACATCACGATTATACAAAATTGGCAAAGGTAATTTTTAATTTGCCGGGAAGGAAACTGAAATGATAAAAATTTTGATAGTTGCTCATTGCGGCTTAACCGAAGAATTGATTAAATCGGCTGAATTTATTGCCGGGAAGCAGGAAAATTTGATGTTTGTAAGTAAAAATACAAACGATGAAAGTTTGTCGTCGTTGCAGGAAAAGATATTAAATATAATTAAGGAAAATGATGACGGCTCAGGTGTTTTAATTCTTACCGATATGTTCGGCGGAACACCGTATAATGCTTCAATGAAGGTATGTCTTAACACAAATATTGAAGTTTTAACGGGTGTTAATTTACCTATGGTGTTGTCTGCGGTTTTTTCAAGTAAAACGGTAAATTCCGTAACTGAATTGGCAAATAAAGTTTTAAACGACGGTTTAAAAAGTATTGTAAATGCAAAACAACTTTTTTTGGAAAAAATGAAATAAGGAGTAAAACTTTGGGTATAGAACTTGTAAGGATTGATGACAGATTGATACACGGTCAGATAGTTCAAGGTTGGCTGAAATCGGTTTCAATTGACAGAATTTTAGTTGTTTCCGATGAAGTTGCTGCAGATAAAATGCAATGTGTTCTTTTATCGATGGCTGTTCCGGCTTCGGTAAAGTTATCGATAAAAACAATAAAAGATGCTGCTATGGAAATTATAAACAATGTTTATGAAAACGAAAAAACAATGATATTGTTGTCAAATCCTCAAAACATTGTAAAACTTATAGATTACGGTGTTAAATTTAAGTCCGTAAATATAGGCGGTATGCATTTCGTTCACGGGAAAAAACAACTTTTGCAAAATGTTTCCGTTGACGAAAATGATATTAATGCTTTAATGAAACTAATATCTTTGGGAATTGAACTAGAAAACAGGGCATTACCTCATGACGAAAGAAATGATATTTCTTTAATTATAAAAAAGGAAGCTGAAAATTTATAACGGATAAAAAAATGAAAAAAGTTAAATTTATTTTTGGTATACATA
>ONEP01000119.1 GCA_900316875.1 Candidatus Ruminimicrobium bovinum | reverse complement strand
TTCGAAGAATAGAGGGAAGGAAGTATAGAGGTATAGAAAAGGAAATAATAAAAAGTCATTATTACGAGTGAAACGAAGTAATTAATGTTGTTTCCATACATCCATGCATCTATACATCCATACATCAAAATCACCGAAGGTGATTGTAAGGAGTTAAAATGTTAATATCAACAAGGGGCAGATATGCCATTAGAGTAATAATAGATTTGGCACAAAATTCCAACGGGGAATATATTCCAATGAAAGATGTTGCCAAAAGGCAGGAAATATCTTTAAAATATTTGGAAAAAATTTTACCGATACTTACAAAACATAAAATTATAGAAGGTGTTCACGGTAAGGGCGGAGGATATAAATTAGGTAAAAATATAAATAAATATAAGGTTATAGATATACTGAAACTTACCGAAGGTGACCTTGCTCCCGTTGCGTGCTTAAAAAAAGGGTCAGCACATTGCAAAAGAAAATCTCATTGCAAAACCGTATTTATGTGGAATAAATTTTATGATATCATAAACAAATTTTTCGGTTCAATAACAGTAGAAGATTTGGTAAATGATAATAAAGATTTACAATTCTTTTTCTAATAAATATATAAAAATAATTTAACTTTCTTAATAAGTTTGCAGAAATCCGTTATCTGTGTCATTTGCCGATGTAATCTGTGTTGTAAATTTTTTTGATTTTTTATATCAATTTATTGTATCATATCAAAGATAAAATATTACTTTTAAGGAGATATAAAAATGGCAAGAAAACCTCTTATGGCAGGAAACTGGAAAATGAACAAAACCATACCGGAAGCAGTTGCTATGGTAAAGGAATTAAAAGGCAAAATTGCGGATGTTAAAGATGTTGATGTTTTAATTTGTCCTACATTTACCGCAATTGCAGCTTTGGCAAACGAAGCTAAGGGCTCAAATATAAATATCGGTGCACAAGATATTTTCTGGGAAGCAAAAGGTGCTTTTACGGGAGAAATTGCTCCCAATATGTTGGTTGATGCAGGTTGCACTTATGTAATAATCGGTCATTCCGAAAGAAGACAATATTTCGGTGAAACAAACGAAACTGTAAACAAAAAAGTTAAAGCTGCTTTGGCAAACGGTTTAATCCCGGTAGTTTGTGTAGGGGAAACTTTAAAAGAAAGAGAAGATGATGTTACATTTAAAGTTATCGAATCACAAATAAGGGAAGGTTTAAAAGATTTATCAAAAGAAGATGCCGCAAAAATAGTTATAGCATACGAACCTGTTTGGGCAATAGGAACGGGAAAAACAGCAACTCCCGACCAAGCACAGGAAGTTCATGCATTTGCAAGAAAAGTTTACGGTGAAATGTATGGTGATGCTTGCCAACAGGTAAGAATTCTTTACGGAGGTTCCGTAAAACCGGATAACGTTAAAGAACTTATGAAAAAAGAAGATATCGACGGCGGCTTGGTAGGCGGAGCAAGTTTAAAAGCCGATTCTTTTGAAGCTTTAGTAAAATTTAACAACTAATAAATTGCAAAGTAATTTTGGTTATAGGTTTTTAGGTTATAGGGTTATAAGTTATTTTTTAGTTTTTGCTGCTCAACCTATAACCTCATAACCCTATCACCTTATAACCCATAAAAAAGGACTAAAAAAATGAATGAAAACAGAGCAAATAATCCAATATTAACAAATGTATCAAACAGACATATTCATTTATCAAAAGATGATATGGAAGTGTTATTCGGAAAAGGGCATACCTTAACAAAAACAAAAGATTTGGTTCAACCGGGTGAACATGCCTGTGATGAAACCGTTACCATACAAGGTCCCAAAAGAGCAATAGAAAAAGTAAGAGTTCTCGGTCCTTTAAGAAAACAAACTCAGGTAGAAATTTTTGTAACCGATGCCATAAGGTTAGGGGTAAAACCTTGCATAAGGTTATCAGGGGATTTGGCAGGTTCCGAACCCATAAAAGTTATAGGTCCTGCAGGTTCAATTGACTTAAAAGAAGGTTGTATAGTTGCAAAAAGGCATATTCATTTTACAACAAAAGATGCAGAGTTTTACGGTGTTAAACACGGTGATAAATTAAAATTAAAAACAGAAGGTGAAAGAGGGCTTGTTTTTGATAATGTCATCGCAAGGGTAAGTGATAAAATGGCACTTGAATGTCATTTGGATATGGAAGAAGCAAATGCCGCAGGTGTTAAAAACGGAGACAAACTTTTTATATTGTAACGGGAAAAATATATGAAAATAGCATTCGGCTGTGACCATGCCGGTATAAAAATAAAAGAACAAATTATAAAATTTGTCGAAAGTTTAGGTTGTCAGGTTATTGATTGCGGAACTTTCAGCGAACAAAGTTGCGATTATCCCGATTTTGCATTTAAAGTGGCCGATTTCGTTTCTAAAAAAACGGCAGATAAAGGTATTTTAATTTGCGGAACCGGTATAGGTATGAGTATTGCAGCAAATAAAGTTAAAGGTATCAGGGCGGCGGTTTGTTGGAATAAAGAAACGGCAGCACTTATTGCACAACATAACAATGCAAACATTATTTGTGCAGGTGCAAGGTTTGCTTCCGCAGATGAAATTTGTTCTTGGATAAAAATATTTCTTGAAACAAAATTTGAAGAAAGACATTTAAAAAGAATAAATAAAATTACGGAAATTGAACAAAAATAAAAACAATGAAAAAAATATTTTTTATTTTAATTTTTTTATTTATAAATGCAGTCGTTTTTTCCGAACAAACAAATAAAGG
>ONEP01000118.1 GCA_900316875.1 Candidatus Ruminimicrobium bovinum | reverse complement strand
AATTAAAAGAAGAACTTGTTTTATTATCTCAACAACTAAAAGATTATCAGGATTTGGTTGATGAAAATACAAAACTTAAAAATTTACTTCATTTAACACATTCCAAAACAACGGAAGCAATATATGCCAATATAATAATAAGAGAACCTTTGCATTGGTATCAGGGGGTAATAATAAACAAAGGTTCCAACGACGGTTTAACGGATAACCTTCCCGTTTTGTTTGTTGATGAACACGGCACAACCTGTGTTTTCGGAAGAGTATCAAAAGTTTACAATACAACTTCGGAAATTGCCCTAATAACAAATTCTTTATCGTCAATGGTTGTTACGATAAATAACGGACAATCGGATTGTTTGGCGGAAGGTGCCGATATGCAATATTTAAAATTAAATTATATACCGGATAGCGAAAACTTACAAGTCGGGGATGAAGTTGTTACAAGCAAAATCAGTTCTATATTTCCTAATAATATTCCTATAGGAAAAATTGTCGAAATAACAAAAACTCCGTATAACGAATATTCCGAAGTATTAGTTTTGCCGTATTTCCAAACACAATCAATTTCCGAAGTTGCAATATTAGTGCCGAAAAAGGATAAAACAAATGCTTACGGTAATTAAATTATTGGTTCCGTATTTATCGTTAATAATAATTCAATTTGTACTTCCTAAATATTTTAATTTCAATAATATTTATCCGAATTTTATTATTATTTACATTGTTTTTATTGCATTAAACAAAGGTTCGATGAGCGGACAAATATCGGGATTTATATACGGTTTTACATGGGATATTTTATCTACGGATATTTTTGGTATCAGAACATTAACGTTAACCGTCTGCGGTTATTTGGCAGGGAAATTTAATAAAAAACTTAATAAAGACCAATATCTTGTTCAAATTATGCTTATGTTTATATGTTTGGTAATAACACAACTAAGTCTTTTTCTTCTTTATTTGATTATTCCAAACGATTTCGGCAACAGAAACTTATTTACAAATTATAATTCATTGATATCCGTACTTTTAACTTTATTTTTGACACCGATAGTTTTTAAAATATTAAATTATAATCTGTATGATTCAAAATAAATAAAAATTTAAATTGATTTTTAAAGGAGCATTTATGAATTTTTTACTGATAATAAAAACAATAGTTTTGGGAATTGTTGAAGGTTTAACTGAATTTTTGCCGATATCATCGACAGGTCACTTGATTGTATGCGCCGATATAATAAAATTTAATAACGAATTTGCTTCTCTTTTTGAAATAGTAATACAACTGGGGGCAATACTGGCCGTTGTATGGCTTTACAGAGAAAAAATTATAAATTTGATAAAAACGGTTTTCAATGATAAAAAATCTTTTGATTTTTCGGTTAATATTCTTATTGCTTTTATTCCGGCATCGGTCGTCGGCTTTTTCTTTCACGGTATAATAAAATCATATTTATTTAACCCTATAACGGTAGCATTTGCACTTATCATCGGCGGTTTTATAATACTTTATATAGAAAATAAACAAATAAAAGAAACAACCGAAGAAGCATTTGATATAAGTAAAAAATCCGCACTTATAGTGGGGCTTGCACAAATATTATCTTTAATTCCGGGTGTATCAAGAGCAGGCGCAACAATAATGGGCGGTGTCTGCTCGGGTTTATCAAGGAAAGCCGCTGCGGAATTTTCTTTCTTTTTGGCAATACCGATAATGTTTGCCGCTTCTTTATATGACTTATATAAAAGCTCTTCCGTTCTTAACTTTGATGCCTTTATTATAATAGCAATCGGATTTGTTTCCGCCTTTATTTCTGCCGTAGTTGTAATAAAATGGTTCATAAAATATATATCGGTTAATAATTTTAAAATTTTCGGTTGGTATAGAATTTTATTCGGAACTTTTCTTTTAATATTTTATTATTTTGTAAAAGGTTTATAATTTATGAAAAAAATATTTGAATATCCTGCAAAATTTATAAGAGCTTGTTATGATTGGACAATAAATTGGGCAAAAACAAAATATGCAAGTTGGGCTTTATTTTTAATAGCATTTGCCGAAAGTTCTTTTTTTCCTGTTCCGCCCGACGTTTTATTGATACCGATGGCTATAGCCGAAAGACAAAAATGGTTTCAAATTGCATTAATTTGTTCCGTCGGTTCCGTTTTGGGCGCATTACTCGGATATTTTATAGGATATCAATTTTATGAATTGATAGGGCAGAAAATAGTTGATTTATATAATTTACAACCTGCAGTAGATGCCGTAACGCAACAATATCATCAACACGCTTTTATTGCAATTTTTACCGCAGCATTTACACCGATACCTTTTAAAGTTTTTACGATTGTTGCCGGGCTTTGTAAAATATCAATAACAACTTTAATTATTGCATCCGCAATAGGAAGGTCTGCAAGGTTTTTTATCGTAGCATTTCTTATACGAATTTTCGGAGAAAAAATTCAATATTTTATAGAGAAATATTTTAATCTGCTTACAATTATTTTTGTTATTCTCCTTATCGGCGGTTTTTTCTGTATAAAATTTTTGAAACAATCATAAAATACTTTTAATTTTTTCAAATACTCAACATCTCTTATTCTTTTCACTTAAAAATTGCTTCGCAGCTTTATTGACTTAAAACAATTAAAAGAGATAAAATATTAAGATACTATTATTTTGGGATTTTAAATGGATAAAAGAACTGCGGAAGATATTAAAAAATTAAAATTAAACGGTGAAAAAATTGTAATGGTTACATGTTATGATGCAACTATGGCTAAAATTTTATCAAAATCCGACACAGATATGTTGTTGGTTGGCGATTCGGTAGGAATGACGAAATTAGGTTATAAAGATACATTACCCGTTACAATGGAAGATATGATTCACCATACAAAAGCGGTAGCAAACGGAACCGATAAAGAAAAAGTTGTTTTGGTTACGGATATGCCTTATAAATCTTATGAAGACAACCCGAAACTTGCTGTAGAAAATGCAAAAAAACTTATATCTTCCGGTGCGGATATGGTAAAACTTGAAGGCGGAGTTGAAATTATAGAGTCAATAAAAGCAATTATCAACGAAGGGATAAAAATTGTAGGGCATTTGGGACTTATGCCGCAATCGATAGAAAAAATGGGCGGTTACAAAGTTC
Organism: Candidatus Ruminimicrobium bovinum; assembly: GCA_900316875.1. Classification (GTDB taxonomy): domain Bacteria; phylum Elusimicrobiota; class Endomicrobiia; order Endomicrobiales; family Endomicrobiaceae; genus Ruminimicrobium; species Ruminimicrobium bovinum. The sequence goes on along the minus strand of ONEP01000118.1, from coordinate 1,305 downwards.
AATGCAAAGACGAACAATCTCAAAAAAAGTTGCTTGAAGATGCTTTGCTTCTGGAAAAAGAAGGTGTTTCTTTAATCGTATTGGAAGGTATTCCCGAACAAGTTGCTAAAATGGTTACGGATAAATTATCAATACCGACAATAGGTATAGGGGCAGGCAAATATTGTGACGGACAAGTTTTGGTAAGTGATGATATGTTGGGAATGTTCACCGATTTTACACCGAAATTTGTAAAAAAATATGCTAATTTGGCAGAAACTATTCAGAACGCAGCAAAACAATACAGTTATGAAGTAAAAAATAATATTTTCCCGGAAGAAGGAAACACTTACAAATGAAGATAATAAAAAATCCTAATCAGTTGCAAAAAATTTGTATCGATTTACTTAAAAAGAAAAAAACTATAGGTTTAGTTCCTACTATGGGGGCTTTGCACAACGGACACATTTCTTTAATAAAAAAATCCGTTTCGCAAAACGATATTACGGTAGTTTCCGTATACGTTAACCCCATACAGTTCGGACCCAATGAAGATTACAATAAATATCCCAGGCCCATAGAACAGGATATTAAAATTTGTAAAGATAATAAAGTTGATTTTTTATTTTTACCGACTAACGAAATTCTATACGGTAAAAATTTCTCAACTTATGTATTTAATGATTCATTGTCAAAAATAATGTGCGGAGTTACAAGGCCGAATCATTTTCAAGGTGTAACAACCGTAGTTTCAAAATTATTCAATATAGTTATGCCGGACAGAGCTTATTTCGGCTTAAAAGATTATCAGCAATATGTGATTATAAAACAGATGGTTAGTGATTTGAATTTTAAAACAAAAATAATCGGTTGCCCGATAGTAAGGGAAAAAACAGGTCTTGCCATGTCAAGCAGAAACAAATATTTGTCAACAAACGAAGCACTTAATGCAAGCATAATTTCAAAAGTTCTTATTCAGGCAAAAAAAGAATTTACCGCACATAAACCGATAATTTCAATTATAAAAGATATAAAAAACAATTTATCAAAAATAACAGATTGCACCGTTGAATATATAGAAATACGAGAAGCCGAAACTTTAAAAGAAGCAAAAGAAAACACAAAAAATATCGTAATAGCCGTTGCGGTAAGAATAAATAAAGTAAGGTTAATCGATAATATTGTTTGTAAAAAATAAAATAAAAAGAGAGGTCTTATGAAAGTAAGAAGAAGATATTGGGTAAAACCTAAATTACAATTAAAATATTTATTGATTTTAGCCGGTATTATTGTTGTGTTGGCAGTATTAATATATTATACGTTTTT
>ONEP01000232.1 GCA_900316875.1 Candidatus Ruminimicrobium bovinum | reverse complement strand
TCTGTTCTTTTAGGCATTTTTTTCCACCATATCAAAGAAATTTTTAAACAAGTATCCGGTTTCGTCTGAATCTAAAGAAGGATAAAATTCTACTGCAAAATTATTACCTTTCTTATTGGCAAAACCTGCGACCGTACCATCATATAAATTTATATGAGTTACTTGTAAATTTTCGTTTTGTTCCATTGAATTTTTGTCGACATAGTAACCGTTATTTTGAGAAGTTATTGCTATTTTATTTGTATTTATATCTCTAACGGGATAATTTGCACCTCTGTGGCCTATTTTATGTTTTACTACGGTTGCACCGTTTGCAAGTGCTAAAACCTGGCTGCCGAAACCAACGGCAAATATAGGCATATCCGGAGATTTTTTTATTATTCCTTTTATTGGATCAATTGCATAACTTGAATTTGCTGCATATCCCGGACCGCTTGAAAGGAAAATTCCTTTAGGATCTTCCTTTAAAATTTCATCCGCAGATGCCGTTGCAGGAAATACTGTAACTTTATAATCTTGAGATGTGAAAGTATCTATAAAACTTTTAGGACAGCCGTAATCTATTATTGCAATTTTTTGTTTTTTCCCTTCTTGGTTTACTGAATATTTTTTCTTGCATGTTACGGCCTTTACCAAATCTTGTTTATCGTTTGCAACAACTTTTGCAAGTTTTGATTTTAAACTTTCAACATCAAAATCTTTCGTTGATACTATTGCTTTTTGTGTTCCGTGTTCTCTGATATATTTTACTAAAGCCCTTGTATCAAAACCTTCCATTGCAACTACATTGTCTTTAACAATTTGGTCCTGCATTGAAAATTCCGCTCTCCAATTGGAATACCTTTTGCTGTATTCCTTAAAAAAAAGCCCGGTAGCTTCAATAGCTCCGGACTGAAAATCCTGATTATTAAATCCGCAATCTCCGACATGCGGATGAGCAAAACAAATTAATTGTTTTGCCGATGCCGGATCGGTTACAATTTCCTGATAGCCGAATACGGCAGTGTTAAAAACAATTTCTCCCGTGCTTTCGTTATCGGCACCGCAGGAAAAACCTTCAAAAACTTTACCGTCCTCTAAAACCAAAATACATTTTTTAAAAGCCATTTTTTCTTCCCTACTTATATAAATTTCTTAAAATAATTTTACATTTTTACTGGCAGGTATTGTTTCTTCTCTTTTTCTTCCCAAAGAAATCAAGTCTATTTTTGCACCCACCAACTGTTCCAACCTCTTTATATATTTTTTAGCATTTGCAGGTAACTTTTCAAATTTTGTTACACCCCTGACAATACCGTTTAACCCCGGCATTTCTTCATACACGGGTTTGCAATCCCTTTGAACTATTCTTGATGCCGGAAAATCTTTTAAAATTTTACCTTTATATTTATAAGCCACACATACTTTTATTTTGTCCAACCCTTCCAAACAATCAAGTTTTGTAAGAATTAAATGTTTTATTCCGTTAACACGAACACTATGCCTTAAAACAACGGCATCAAACCAACCACATCTTCTGGGTCTGCCCGTTGTTGCACCGAATTCTTGCCCTTTTTCTCTTAAAAACTCGCCTGTTTTATCAAATAATTCGGTCGGAAAAGGACCTTCGCCGACTCTTGTTGTATATGCTTTAACTACACCTAAAACGGCATCTACATTTGACGGACCCATACCGACACCGGTGCTTGCTCCGCCCGATGTGGGATTTGATGATGTTACGAAAGGATATGTTCCGTAGTCCAAATCAAGCATTGTACCTTGAGCAGATTCGAATAAAACTTTTTTCTTTTTTGCTATTGCATCTGCAATCATTACGGAAGTATCGGCAACATATTTTTTTAAGAATTTCGACAATACGGCATGATCTTTTAATATCTCTGCTTTTAATTTCTTTATATCGCAGACTCTTTTAAGCATGTTTTCTTTTTCTTTTAAATTTTGGTCTAAAAGTTCAAGAAAAACTTCTTTATCTATATAATCTATAACTCTAATTCCTACTCTTCTTACTTTATCCGTATAACAAGGACCAATACCTTTTTTGGTCGTCCCTATTTTTGTTTGTGTTGTATCACTTTCAAGCATACCGTCTATAAGTTTATGATACGGAAGTATAACATGTGCTCTCTCACTGACAAAAAATCTTCCGTCTATAGGAATTTTTTTCTTTTTTAGCACATCAATTTCTTCTTTTAATGCTTTCGGGTCAACAACAACACCGTTTGTAATTATACAAATTTTTTTAGGAAATAATATTCCGGATGGTATTAAGTGTAAAACGAAAGGTTTGTTTTCGTATATTAAGGTATGTCCCGCATTGTTTCCGCCCTGATAACGGACGATATAATCCGCCTGTTCCGCAAGGTAATGAACTACTTTACCTTTTCCTTCATCACCCCACTGGGTGCCCAACACAACTAATGTTGACATATTTACCTTCCAAAAAATAACCGTTAGAGCTTTTATTTCAAGCTTAACGGTCGATATTTTTTATTTAGCTGAGAAGCTGAGCCGGACACTATGTGTCCTCAACTGAGGAGCTGAAAAGTTTAAGCTTATCAGCTTGTTACCTTATCAACTATTTTACAGACCTTTGTTATTGTATTAAAAAGAAAATATATTTGTCAAGAAATTGAAAAAACATTATAAATGTTATAAAATTTATTTTAATTTAATTATAATTACACGAGGTTCTTATGAAAAATATGACATTAAAAGGTAATGTTTTTAAGTATGGTGCAAATGTTAATACGGATGAAATTATTCCTGCAAGATATTTGACCACATCCGATCCGAAGGAACTTGCAAAGTTTTGTATGAAAGATATTGATGATAATTTTGCACAAGCCGTTAAACCGGGTGATATTATAGTTGCCGATAAAAATTTCGGCTGCGGTTCTTCAAGAGAACATGCCCCCATATCAATTAAAGGTGCAGGTGTATCCTGTGTAATAGCAAAATCTTTTGCAAGGATATTTTTTAGAAATTGTATAAATATAGGACTTCCCATTATAGAATCGGAAGAAGCCGTTGATAATATAGATAAAGGCGACAAATTGGAAATTGATTTGGCAAAAGGCGAAATAAAAAATATAACAAAAAAACAAACATATAAAGCGCAACCGTTTCCGGAATTTATGCAGAAGTTAATAAAAGCCGGCGGCTTGCTTTCCTATATTAAGGGAGGAAAATAAAAATGTCTAAAACTTACAAAATAGCTCTTATTCCCGGTGACGGAACAGGGCCTGAAGTAATAGCGGAAGGTGTAAAAGTTATAAATGCGGTTGCGGCAAAAACAGGTGCAAAATTTGAGTTTACCAATTTTGATTTGGGCGGAGAAAGATATAAAAAAACGGGTGAAATTTTACCCGACAGTTGCATTGAAGAGTTTAAAAAATTTGATGCAATGTATCTGGGTGCGATAGGGCACCCAGATGTTAAACCGGGAATACTTGAAAAAGGCATTTTGTTAAGATTAAGATTTGAACTTGACCAATATATAAATTTAAGACCTGTCAAACTTTACGAAGGTGTGGATTGCCCTTTAAAAAATAAAAAACCCGAAGATATAGATTTTGTGGTGGTTAGAGAAAATACGGAAGGGCTTTATTTGGGTGCAGGCGGTTTCTTAAAAAAAGATACTCCTTATGAAGTTGCAACACAGGAATCAATAAATACAAGGTTCGGTGTTGACAGATGTTTAAAATATGCTTTTGAATTGACTAAAAAAAGAAATAAAAATAATAAACTTACATTATGCGGGAAAACAAATGTTTTAACGTTTGCATCTAACTTATGGGAAAGGGCTTTCAGAGCCATGGGTGCAAAAAGTTATCCTAATATAGAATTAAATTATGTAAATGTTGATGCCGTATGTATGTGGATGATAAAAAACCCCGAATGGTTTGATGTTATCGTTACGGATAATTTATTCGGTGATATAATTACCGATTTGGCCGCAATGATTCAAGGCGGTATCGGAATTTCCGCAGGAGGAAACATTAACCCTGAAGGTGTATCTATGTTTGAACCTATGGGCGGTTCGGCACCTAAATATACGGGACAAAATGTTATTAATCCGTTAGCGGCAATTAGTGCCGGTGCAATGATGCTTGAAACGTTGGGGCTTGAAAAAGAAGCAAAAATGATAGAATCTTCCATGGCAAAATCTCTTGCAAGCGGGAAGATAAAATCTTTGGCTGCAGGAAAGATGGGAATGGGAACGACCGAAGTCGGCGACTTGATTGCAAGCAATTTATAGCGCTTTTAATATTTTGGCTACACCTTTGTATTTTTTTAATTCATTTACCGTAAATAGTAAACTTCACTAAAAAAATATTTCGGTTCGCCTAAAATCTTAAAATCTTTAAAATAAAGTATTAAATTATGATGATTGAAATATTGGAGGAATAGTAGAAAATGAAAAAGTATAAAGTTGCGGTTGTAGGTGCTACTGGTGTTGTAGGTAACGAAATGATAAAGATGTTGGAAAACAGAAATTTTCCCGTTGAGTCAATAAAACTTTTGGCCTCACAAAGAAGTGTAGGTAAAAAATTAAAATTTAAAGGACAAGATATACCTGTTGAGCTTTTAACACATGACAGCGGCAAAGGTTTGGATTTGGCATTGTTTAGTGCCGGCGGAGGAACATCCAAAGAATTTGCTCCTTCATTTGCAAAAGAAGGATGTTTTGTGGTAGATAATTCAAGTGCTTGGAGAATGGACGACAATTGTCCGTTAGTTGTTCCTGAAGTAAATCCAAACGATTTAAGCAAAGACAAAAAAATTATTGCTAATCCTAATTGTTCAACAATTCAAATGGTTGTAGCATTAAAACCGTTACACGATTATGCAAAAATT
>ONEP01000116.1 GCA_900316875.1 Candidatus Ruminimicrobium bovinum | reverse complement strand
CAATTTCTATCATTTTCATAAAAACCTTTTTAAATGCTTCTTTACCGAAATATATCTCTCTATTTTTTTCTACTGTCAACTTTTGATATAATTCTTCAAAATATTCTTCGTCTGTTTTTTTATTATTCTTAGGGTTGGCATCAATAAACTTCTTAATTAATGTTCCCAGCACTAACTGTTGAAATATACTAGTTTCATCTATCGGAATAAGGTCATCTACTATTTCTTGAAAAACGGTTCCTATATTCTGTATTGAATTCCTAAAATTCAGTAATAACGGTTCATAACTAATCCTGTTGGTTTTAACATTATACCATGGAATACAATAAAGAAAGTCTCCTTTTTCTCTTTTTTCAATAAACTTACCATTGAAACTGGACACTAATTTATTTGATTTATTAATCACCATAGAATCGTTTATAATATAAATACTATTTTTTTCTTTCAATTTTGAATTTAAAATCTTATCTGTTATGTCTCCATAAAACACCTTAATATTATCAGTTCCATCCTTATACTCTTCTTTCTCTAAAAGATCTATTTGAATATTTATGAGCTTTTCTACATTGTTAAACTGATCTTCACTAAATTTTAAATTATTATTTTTAAAATATTGAGAATATTTTGTGTGAAAAGATTTAAAAGTTTTAAGAAGCTCTCTTCCTGATGAACACAGTTCAGCCTTGTCGACTCTGTTTCTATTATTATTATCATGCTCAACAAACTTATCTTGCAGTAATTTAAGGTCTTTTTCTAAATCAGACTTATCTCCATAATGTAAGTAATATAAAACCTCCACTATCACACCAAAAAACTTTACATAATCACAATACATTGAGCGAAGAGTTTCATCTGCTACTAAACTTTGCGAATACCTTAATAGTGCGGTAACCATCACAACAGTACTGTCTTTGTGTACTATACCCTCATAATCTATAAGTTTTATATCTCCTTTTTTAGTTATCATTACATTATCCGTTTTTAAATCAAAATTATATAAACCTGCTTTGTTTTTTAAATTCTCATCTATTGTAAATACTTTATTTATGATTTCAACAGCTTATTTGTCTTTCATATTTTTGTTTTTTTCCAAATAGTATGATAAATTCATAAATCCGTCTTTCTTTAAATTTTTACTAATAATAAATTTATATTTTTTATTATTAATTTCTCTATCATAACAACCATAATATTTATTAATATTCCCTAATGTTTTATTTAATTCTGTATTTTCTTTTATTTTCTTATAGATATTGTATTCATTTTTTATAAGAGGATTCTTTTTTAACACAGTTCCTAATTTAAAAAAATAATTATTATAGCGATAAATAGGTTTATTCATTATATGGTAGTTGTCGCCATATATACCAAATAGTGCTGAGGGTTGAGTTTTGTTGGATTCGGAATCAAGGTATTCAAGGATAGCAAGCAAATTAGTAAAGAAATATTCTTTTAGCTTTTCTTTATCCTCGGCAGATGATATGTCTTTTCCATCTTTATTTACAAAATCTAAAATAGCCTTATTTAATGCAACATGAATTAAGAAATCTTTTGTATCTATATCATTTGCTTGTATAAACTCTTTTAAGTATTCAGAATTATTTTCATAAAACCGGATATTTGATGTTTATAATCATATATGCAATATCCGTTTCTTAAATCCAAATAAACATTTTTTATTTTAGTTTCATCTGTAATAACAATCTTCTCATTCTTCTTTGTTGCTAAAGAAAATGTTCCATTAAAATATTCGCCATTTTTTATCAAACTGTTATAAAATTCTTGGAAAGAAAGACCTATTTTATTATTATCTTCTGATATTTTTTCTAATACATTGTTATCAAGTATCCAATTTTTCAAATCAATAAATGACTTTCCTACCATACGGATAATTTCTGTTTGTTGATCTTTGTTAAGTTTTTCAGAAACAGAAAAAACAAATCTTTTTATTTCATTCTCTTCTTTATAGTCAACTATAATCTCTTTTTTATCTTCATTATAATTTATCTTTTCTATCGTTGGATTTTTGTTAATTTTTTTCAATTCGGTTTCTGTTATTATCCAGTGTTTTTCTACCAGTTTATCAACCAAGGAAAGTAAAGAATCTTTTTTAATAAATTTCTTTATAAATTCTACCGTATTTTCTTTTTCCAGTATTGAATTTAAATTAGAAACAAAATATTCCTTTAGCTTTTTTTCCTAATCGGCAGATATTTTGCCTGCCTCATAGTTTTCTTTTTTTATAAAATTTATGACTGCCTTGTTTAATGCAACTCTAATGAAAAAATCGTCATTTATGTTATTATCTCCAATTAACTTACTTAAAACTGTACTATTGTCCGAATAAAAGCGAAATATATTGTTGTTCCTTTCGTATACTATGCAGTTGTGTTCTAAATTTAAATAAACATAACTTACAGTTGTAAGGCTCTCTTTAGAATTAGCACCGACACCAAAAATAGTAATATTATTATCTTTTATTGAAAAAAGTTTATTACTGCTATCTCGGATACTAACATTTTTATCCGTAATATCTTTAAAATATAATTTTTGATTTTCTAATTCAGCTATATTAATTTGCTTTTGTATTTCAAAACAAACTTTATTTTCATTTATCCAATCAAGTATTGTTTTTCCAACAAGTTCTTTTTTGTCAATATTTTTCAGTTTTTCCAGGTTTTCATTGTCAATATTTTTGACAACAGATACAACAACACTATATATTCTGTTATTTTCTTTATAATGAACTATAACCTTATTGTTTTTTTCTGTATCCTGATAATATTCTATACCTTCTATTGTTTTATTGCCAAGTGATGACAAATCATCTTCTGTTGTTATCGGCTTTTCATCTATCTTTATATCTATTCCTAAAGATTTTCGGTTGCTAAGTAT
>ONEP01000010.1 GCA_900316875.1 Candidatus Ruminimicrobium bovinum | reverse complement strand
GTAATTTATAATAATTAAACCTTGAACCACCAATGCAATTTCAAGCCATTCGTGAAATCTTTTTAATTTTGTGTTATGAACATCAAACGGTTTATGCATTACCCAAATAACAACAAATAAAACAACGAATAAAATTATTGAATATATCATTTTTGTTCTCCCGTAAAATAAGTTTTAGAATCCTAATTCTTTTAACCAATCGGAAACTTTTTTGTCGGCTTCCGTTCTGCTGTTTTGTGCTATATGTCCATAAATTGCAAGTCCTTTTTTTACATCTGCTTTTGTTACCGTTTTTACATTTCTTTCGGTTCCGCTTAATCCGCTTCCTTCGTGAGTGCAAAACGGTATTACCGTTTTGCCTGAAAAATCGTAACTTTCCAAAAATGTGTAAACAGGCATCGGCATATCCGCCCACCAGTTAGGATAACCGATAAATATTGTGTCATAATCTGCAAAGTTATCTACTTTTCCGATTATTGCAGGTCTTTCGTTTGCTCTTTTTTCTTTTTGCGCATATTCGGTTAATGCTGTATATCCTTTAGGATAATTATCTTTTTCAACTTTAATTTCAAATATGTTTCCACCGGTTTTATCTGCTATCATTTTACCGATTATAGCCGTATTTCCTTCTTTAATATTTCCCACATTATATTGTTCACCTGTTCTTGAAAAATATGCTACCAAAACTTTTTTACCGCCGTTTACTTTTGTTGTTGATTCTGCTGCTGCCATAACATTGCCTCCGTTATTATTACTTTTTAATAAAAAAATCGCACCTACACAAACTACAAGTAAAACCGTTACAAAAATTTTTAATTTCATTTTTACCTCTCTTTTTCTTTTTTCTCATATTTCTGCTTCTTATTTTGAAGGTTTAAGTTCTCCGTAAAAATATGCTGCTGTTGCTCCGCCGTCAATTAAAAAATCCGAACCGGAAATAAAATCAGCTTTTTCACTTAATAAAATTTCAGCAATATTTGCAACTTCGTCTGCCGTTCCCGGCCTTCCTGCGGGACACTTTGCAAACATATTTTTATAAAAGTCGCCTCTTGGACCGTTAAACTCATCTATTGCTAAAGGTGTAACAATAATTCCCGGAGAAATTGAATTTATCCTTGCATTTCTTTTGCCCCATTTTACTGCTTCAGCCATAACTCTTTTAACATTACATCTTTTTGCCATTTGATAAGCATGTAAAGTATCTTTTATATTTTTCGGTTGTAAAACTTCAAGCTTTAAAAGTTCTTCCGTTGGTGTTGTTGCGAGTTGTTCGTCAATTTCAGGAGTAAGTGCCGGCATTCTGTGCCCTGACTGAGAAGAAATTGTAATTCCTCTCCCTCCGTTTTTTATAACTTTTCCAGTTTCTTCAAGCAAAACTGCCGTTCCGTATAAGTCCACTTTTAAAATAACTTCTACAGGTGCTTGAGAAGGAGAAACTCCGGCAGAATTTATTAAGGTTGATATTTCGCCGTATTTTTGTCCGACTTTTATTAAGTTTAAAACAGATTCTCTTGAAGAAATATCACACTCTATTGCTTCAATATCAAAGCCGGTATCCGACATGATTTTTGATATTTCTTTTGCATTTTCAATATTTTTATCACCGACAATTATTTTTTTACCAAACCCTACCCTGCGAGCAATTGCCATACCTATTTGACCTGCACCGGTCCATAAAATAACATCTTTCATTAAAAATCTCCTTTATTTGGTTACTTTTACGGAAATATTTTTATTTTCCGGTTGATTGTTTTTTTGCCGAATATGTTGAAGCAACAATTGTTTTTATCAAAAAATCTTCGTTTAATTCTATTGTTAATTCAAGATTCCAAGTATGTTTGTCTCCGCCGAAAACAGCAGCAGACACTTTACTTTGACCTACAAAATTCAAACTGTTTTTAACTATAATATTTTCGGTTTCGTTGGAATAATAATTTAATGTTCCGTTTTTAATTGAGTTTAAATATTCTTTTTTATTCTGTTTTAAACCTGTCATGTGAACCAAAACAAATTTTTCGTCCAACATTTTTCCCAAAGATAAAATATCTTTATTTATCATAAATTCATACAT
>ONEP01000114.1 GCA_900316875.1 Candidatus Ruminimicrobium bovinum | reverse complement strand
TTTTTGTTTGTTTTTCCTTTTTTCATCTCCTTTTCTCCGTTCTTTTATTTTATAAAAAAACGGCAATATCTATTTTGACCTTATCATTTTTTTTGATTTTTTACCTGTGTATTTGCTAAAATGAAAAATTATTTATGAGTGTAAAATTTTTTGTAAAAGAGATTAATATATAAAATGAATTACATATTACAAATAGTTGTTTTATTGTTTTCCGTAATTGTCCATGAAGTTGCCCACGGATACATAGCATACAGAAACGGTGATGATACCGCAAAAGTTATGGGCAGGTTAACTCTTAATCCTGTGTCTCATATTGATTTGTTCGGAAGTATTATTTTGCCTTTAATGTTACTGCTTGTTAATGCTCCCGTTTTCGGTTGGGCAAAACCGGTTCCCATTAATCCTTTGAAATTAAATAATCCAAAGAAAGATATGATATGGGTTTCACTTGCCGGTTGTGCGGCTAACTTTGCATTGGCAATAGTTTCGGGTATGGGAATGTATTTGATAAAAACTTTTGTTACAGCCGATACCTCCGTTTTTGTTTCCGTATATTACATATTAAATTTAATGCTTGTTATAAATATAATATTACCTCTTTTCAATTTGATACCGGTTCCTCCTCTTGACGGTTCACGTGTTGTTTTTTTACTGTTACCGAGGGAAGCGGCAGCAAAATATGCAAAAATAGAACCTTACGGCTTTTTGATTATTTTTGCACTTTTGGCAACAGGTATATTGTGGAAAATAATAGCTCCGATAGCTTATTTTTTAATAAGTATTTTGGGCGGAAGATAAATTTATAAGGAAGTTAGTTATGAACGATAAAAAAAGAGTTTTGTCGGGAATGAGACCTACGGGCAGGTTACATATAGGACATTATTTCGGTGCATTACAAAATTGGATTAAAATACAAAATGACTATAATTGCTTTTTTATGGTTGCCGACTGGCATGCTTTGACAAGCGATTATGCCGATACATCAAAAATAAAAGAAAATATTGTTGATATGGTTATAGATTGGTTAACGATAGGCGTTGATCCGGAAAAAGTTGCAATATTCAGACAATCAGAAGTAGCTCAGCATTGTGAATTATTTTTAATGTTGTCAATGATTACACCGTTAGGTTGGTTGTTCAGATGTCCTACTTACAAAGAACAGCTGAAAGAAGTTAAATCAAAAGATTTGAATAATTACGGCTTTTTAGGTTATCCGGTTCTTATGGCATCGGATATTTTGTTATATAAGGCACAAGCTGTTCCTGTCGGGGAAGACCAACTTGCGCATTTGGAACTTTCAAGAGAAATTGTCAGAAGATTTAATAATTTTTACGGAGAAGTTTTAGTTGAGCCGCAACCTCTTTTAACGAAAACCGCAAGAGTTCCGGGACTTGATAAAAGAAAAATGTCAAAATCCTACGGAAATTCTATTTTTATAGCGGAGACTACCGAAGATATAGCTAAAAAAGTAAAAACAATGTATACAGACCCTGCAAGAATAAAAGCTACCGATGCCGGACATCCCGACGGTTGTGTGGTTTTTGCTTTTCATAAATTATTCAATAAAAATTTTGAAGAAAGAAAATGTCAATGTGAAGCCGGAACAATAGGTTGTGTAAAATGTAAAAAAGAACTTACGGAATTAATGTGTGAATGGACAAAACCCCTTGTTCAAAAAAGGAAAGAAATATCGGAAAATAAACAAATGATAGAAAAAATATTGCAACAGGGACAACAAAAAGCACAAGAAGTTGCTTCACAAACAATGAAGGAAATAAAACAAGCCGTAAAAATAGGTAAAGTGTAAATTATGAATTATGATGTTCATTTGGATTCGTTTGAAGGACCGTTGGATTTACTTCTTCATCTTGTAAAAAAAAGAGATTTGGAAATAAAAGAAATTCAGGTGTCAGAAATTACGTCGGAATATTTGGCATATCTTGAAACAATGCAAAATTTAAACCTTGATATTGCCGGAGATTTTCTTGTAATGGCATCTATGCTTATGCAGATAAAAGTTAAGATGTTACATCCGGAAAATGAAGAGGATGCCGCCGATGTTGAAACGGAAATTAATAAAATAAAAGCAAAATTGCAGGAATATCAAAAATATAAAGAAGCGGCGAAATTTCTTGCAAATAAAGAACAAAAATATGCGCATACATATTACAGACCTCATCCCGTAATTGATACGCAGGATTTTCAATTGGATGCAACCATATACGATTTGATTGCAAGTTTTCAGGAAGCATTAAAAACACTTCCCGAAGAAGTTCGGGAAATAATGTATAAGGAAATTCCGATTGAAACAAAAATGAGAGAAATTATTGATTTGTTATCGGAAAGGCAACATATATCTTTTACCGAAATTATGAAATTACAGCCGTCAAGACAGGCATTAATAGTTTCTTTTATTGCGGTATTGGAGCTTATTAAAAGCAGACAGATAATAGCAAAACAGTCGGAACTGTTTGAAGAGATAAGGATTTATAAAATAAGTACCGTTGAACCGATAGAAATAAACGAAGACGAATTGGCTTTGAAACCCGAAAATAAAACGGTAGAAAATACGGAGCCGTTTCAAGAAAATTTTGAATTGGTAGCCGATAACGAACAAGAGGATAACAATGGAGATAAATGAAATAAAAAAAGTTATAGAAGCGTTACTTTTTGTTTCCGACAGGCCATTATTGACAAGAGAAATAAAGCATATAGTAAAAGAAGATTTACCGGAGAATTCAACGCTTGAAGATATTATAAAAGAGCTTCAAATTGAATATCAACAGTTGAACAGGGCTTATGAATTAAAATTTGTTGCCGACGGTTGGACATTTGCAACAAAACCGGAATATGCTCCTTGGATAAAAATTTTATTAAAAGATAAAACCACATTAAAGCTGTCACCTTCGGCAATGGAAGTGCTTGCAATAATTGCATATAAACAACCTATAACAAGGGCCGAAATTGACAGTATAAGAGGTGTTGATTCCGGCGGAGTAATGGATACGTTGCTTGACAGAAAATTGATTAAAATAGTCGGAAAAAAAGAAACAATAGGTAAACCTATGTTGTACGGAACAACGCAGGAATTTTTAAGACATTTCGGTTTAAGCCATTTAAGTGAATTACCTGTAATTGAAACAAATCGTGAAGAAAGTATCGGTAATAATGAAGAAAACGAAAATAATGTTCAGGAACTTCCTTTTGAAGAAACAAAAAGCGCCCCCGAAAATAATAAACAAACCGAACAACCGGCAACGGAAATGCAGGAAAACAAAAATATTGAAAACTCAAGTGATTCAAATGTTACGGAACGTGAGAGTTAAAGTTTGAAAGATATTTGATTTTTTTATAAAAAAAAGATAAAATGCTTTCCGGTTTAAAAAAATGGAAAATTGTATATTTTGTAAAATTGCTTCGGGTGAAATACCCGCAAATAAAGTGTTTGAGGATGATAAAGTTATTGCTTTTAACGACCTTAATCCTCAAGCGCCCGTTCACATATTGATAATTCCCAAAAAACATATAGCAAGTTTAGCCGATATTACCGAACAGGATACGGAATTGTTGGGACATATTCAACAAGTGGCCTCAATGCTTGCAAAAAAAATGAATTTGGTTGACGGATATCGCTTGGTAAATAACTGCGGTATTGACGGAGGGCAAACCGTTCTTCATTTACATTACCATTTAATGGGCGGAAGAACATTTGCTTGGCCTGCCGGATAATTTGGAAGATTGAAGAATAAAATAAATTTTAAAATAAGCGGGGTGAAATTAAAAAATGGTAAGCGTAAAAGTAAGAGACGGCGAATCAATAGAAGATGCAATAAGAAGATTTAAAAGAGAATGTGAAAGCAGCGGAGTAATGCAAGAAATAAAAAACAGAGAATTTTATAAATCTCCAAGTGTGTTAAAAAAAGAAAAAATTGCAGAAGCTAAAAGAAAAATTCGCAGAAAAATGTTAAAAGACAGTGCTTGGAAAAGATAATTCGGCACCGTTTGTTTTGAATGCAGGGGGTATGTGAAATACCCTCTGTGCATTTTTTATTTTTTTTGTTTTCCGTTTTTTTAAGGAGGTTATATGAACCTAAAGCAAATGTATGATTTTGTTATATCTGCAGGTATTGAAAAAGATCCGAGAGGTAAAAAAGAAGTTCTTACCGTATTAAAAGAAAAGAACGAAGAGTACCAAAAACTTGATAAAACAAAAAAAGAAAATTTTGATTTAGATACATTAACAAATCCTTACCACGATTCAAGAATTTTATACGGAACCGGAAAAGAAACCATAAAAAATATAATGGTAGGTATTGATATGGAAGTTCCGGAACTTTTGCTTGCAAATCAGTTAAAAAATAACGGTAAAAAAATTGATATGGTTTTGGCTCATCATCCCGAGGGAAAAGCATTTTCCACATTTTATAATGTTATAAATATGCAATCGGAAATAATAAACAACCAGGGTGTGCCTATAAACATTGCGCAGAGTTATATTTCGGATAGAGCTTCTGAAGTTTGCAGAGGAGTTTACGGACAAAATCATCAAAGAGTAACGGATGCCGCAAGGTTATTGAATATTCCTTTAATGACGGCACATACGGTTGCGGATAACCATGTTGTGAATTATCTTCAAACAAAGTTGGATAAATTAGCTCCGAGATACCTGGAAAATATAATTAATTTCTTGGAAGAAATTCCGGAATACAAATACGCAATGACTTTTTCCAACGGACCTTTCATATTAAACGGAAGTAAAAAATCAAAATGCGGAAAAATTTTCGTAGATATGACCGGCGGAGCCGAAGGTCCTACCGAACTTATTGAACATTTGGCAAAGGCAGGTGTAGGAACTGTTGTAGGCATGCACATGAGTGAAAAAAATTATAAAGCCGCGGTAAAAAATAAAATAAATGTTATAATTGCAGGGCATATTTCATCGGATAATTTAGGTGTAAATTTATTGTTGGATTCTTTGGAAAAGAAATACGGTAAATTGGAATATATAGAAGCATCGGGCTTTAGAAGATTTAGACATTAATATGGCAATACCTGCAGAAGTTATAGAACAAATAAGGAATTTTTCCTCAATAGAGTCCGTTATAGGAGAATATGTTCCGGACTTAAAACAGGCAGGAAGAAATTGGAAATGTTGTTGTCCTTTTCATACGGAAAAGACTCCTTCTTTTGTTGTCAGCCCAGAAAAGGGAATTTTCAGATGTTTCGGCTGCGGTGTTGCAGGTGATGTTTTTAAATTTTTGATGCTTATTGAAAAAATTTCTTGGATAGAAGCCGTAAAAAAATTAGCGCAAAAAGTCGGTATAGAAATAGAAGATAAAAAAGAAAACAAAATTGTTCTTTCACAAAAAGCTGAAATTTTTCAACTTTTGGAGACAGCTGCAAAGTTTTATCACAGATGTTTTTTAGAAACCAAATCGGCAGAATATGCAAGAAATTATGCTAAACAGAGAGGGTTATCTCAAAAAACAATAGAAAAATTTATGATAGGTTACTCTCCTAAAAATAAACTTATTACGGCTGCTTTAAAAAAAGGTTACACTTATGATATGTTATTGAAATCCGGTTTGGTAACAAAAACTCAAAACGGACAAATTTTTGAATATATGTCGGAAAGATTGGTTTTCCCGATTATGGATTTACAGGGTAGAGTTATTGCTTTTGGCGGAAGAACTTTAACAAATCAGAAATCAAAATACATAAACAGTCCGGAAACTTCCGTTTATTCAAAATCTGCAAATTTATACGGTTTGTTTAATACTTTGCCGGAATTAAGACAGGACAGAAGAATTTTTTTGCTTGAAGGATATATGGATGTTGTTATGACTCAGCAATACGGTGTGTCCGGAACTGTTGCTTCATTGGGAACATCTTTTACGCCTCAACAGGCAAAACTTATAGAAAGATATGCTGATAAAGTTATACTTCTTTTCGACCCTGACCAAGCGGGAAAAACGGCAACAAAAAGAGCTTTGGATATTTTTGCCGGAACGGATATTCCGGTTAAGGTTGCAACTTTACCAGACGGTTTGGACCCTGATGAATATTTGTTGAAATACGGAAAAGAAAATTTTGATAAATTTATAGAGACAAAAACACAGAATGCCATAGAATTTGTTTTTAATGAAGTGTTTTTAAATGTTGATAACAATTCGCCTCAGGCAAAAGCAAAAGCGATATCGGTTGTTTTGGATTTTATTTTAAAAACAAAAAATATTATAGTTCAAAGAGAATATATAAAATATGTTGCTCAGATGCTATCGGTTGAAGAAGAACTTTTGTTGCATGAGTTGAATAAAAAAAATTTAAAAAATATTAAAGTACAAAATAAAAATAATATTATAAATAAAAAAATTAAACAACAGGATTCCTTGGAAGAGGATATGTTGAAATTCCTTCTGCAGAAAGGAAACAGGGCTTTTATAAAAAAATTGGACAGTGATTTTTTTTCACTTAAGAATTGCTCTGAAATTTATGAGTTGTTGAAGGCGGATACTACGATATCCGTCGCGGAAATTTTGTCCAAACTTGACGGACAAAAAGCCGAGTGGTTTTCCAAGCTTGCTATTGATAATTCTTTTAACAAGTCGGACACCGATGAAACTTTTGATACTTTGTATAAGGATATATTTTTAGCAAATTTGGAAAA
>ONEP01000198.1 GCA_900316875.1 Candidatus Ruminimicrobium bovinum | reverse complement strand
TTTGAACCTAAATGCAGAAATAATTGGCATATACACCATGCTAAATCCGGCGGCGGTCAAATGTTAATTGCAGTCGGCGGAAGAGGATATTATCAGCAATGGGGCAAAGAACCGATAGAAATGAAGCCGGGAGATGTTATAAATATTCCCGCAAATGTTAAACATTGGCACGGTGCAGCTCCGGACAGTTGGTTTTCACATTTGGCAATTGAAATTGACGGTGTTGAAACATCCAACGAGTGGCTTGAACAGGTTACGGATAAAGAATATAACAAACTGAAGTAAAGGAGTATTCTTTATGGACAGAAGAAAATTTATAAAAAATTCGTTGATTGCAGGAGCAGTTGTTGCAACAGGTGCAATAATGGGTAATTCTGTTTTAAGTGATAATAAAAATTCGGAGAAAAAAATGAAAATTTTGGTTTTGACCGGCAGCCCGAGAAAAAACGGTAATTCAAATATTTTGGCAGACAATTTTATAAAAGGTGCAACGGAAAAAGGACATAAAGTGTTAAGGTTTGACAGTGCATTTAAGGATGTTCATCCCTGCATCGGTTGTAACAAATGCGGAATGGACGGACCTTGTGTATTTAACGATGATTTTAATTTTGTAAGAGAACATATTGTTGATGCTGATTTGGTTGTTTTTGTAACTCCGATGTATTATTTCGGTATATCGGCACAACTCAAAGCGGTTATAGACAGATTTTATGCAATAAACGGTAAAATTCATGTTCCCAAAAAAGCAGCTCTTTTTATGACTTATGCAAACAATTCAAAGCACGATGAACTTCCTATCAGAACACATTATGAAGTTTTATTGGATTATCTCGGTTGGAAAGATACAGGAAGATTTGTTGTTCCGGGAGTATGGACTGCCGGCTCAATAAACAGAACGGATTATCCGAAAAAAGTGTATGAATTCGGAAAAAGTTTATAAAGATATAATTGACATTAGAGTTGCTTTAATTGATACAATATAACGACAGGTTATGAGATTATAGGGTTATAAGGTTATAGGTTTAACGACAAACAACATTAAAAAATAACTTATAACCCGATAACCGAATAACCCAATAACCTAAAAAATCCGGAGGATTTTTCCATGAACAGAAGACAGTTTTTAAAATCGGCATTATTTACAACGGTAGGTGCGGTGGTATTATCGGCATGTAAAAAAGTGGCAACTACAACAAAAAGTTTAGCCGATAAAGTTGCAACAAGAACCTTTTTAAAAGGTAAAAAAGAAGAAATTTCTCTTTTGGGTTTCGGCGCAATGAGGTTGCATGTAATTGACGGAGTAGAAACAAATATAGACGAAAAAAAAGTAGAAGAAATGGTATCTTATGCAATGGAACACGGTATAAACTACTACGATACGGCATATTTTTATCATAGAGGTGAGTCGGAAAAAACTATGGGAAAAATTTTGCAAAAGTATCCCAGAGAAAGTTTTTATTTTGCAAATAAAATGCCATTGGCTATAATTCAAAACAAACAACAGGCAGAACAAATTTTTGAAGAGCAGTTAAAAAAATGCAGAGTGGATTATTTTGATTTTTATTTGGCACACAGTGTAAGTGTTAATACTTACGAAACATTTAAAAATTGTGATATTTACGATATTTTAAGCAAGAAAAAACAGGAAGGCAAAATTAAATATTTAGGGTTTTCGTTCCACGATACACCGGAACTTTTGGAAGAAGTTGTTAAAAAATATAAATGGGATTTTGTTCAACTTCAAGTAAATGCAATAGATTGGGAAATGGTTAATGCACAAAAACAGTATGAAATTGCAGAAAAGAACGGTTTGCAGATAATTGTAATGAATCCTTTAAGAGGCGGACAACTTTCCTTATTGAATAAAGCCGCTGCAGAAATTTTAAAACAGGAAAACCCCGATGCAAGCTTATCTTCATGGGGTTTAAGATATGTGGGAAGTAAACCAAACATTTTATGTACATTAAGCGGTATGACAACAATTGACCAATTAAAAGATAATGTTAACACTTTCACTAATTTCAAACCGTTAGATGACAAAGAACAGAAAATTTATAAACAGGCAATTGAAAAATATAAACTGTCGGGTGCAATTGCATGCACG
>ONEP01000070.1 GCA_900316875.1 Candidatus Ruminimicrobium bovinum | reverse complement strand
GAAAATACTTGGGTTTGGAAAAAGATTATTGTTATTAGTGTTGATATTAGTTTTTTCATTGGTTTATCATATAAATTTATATAAGTATAGGTATTCAAATCATTTTTAAGTTAGTAATCTAAACTATCTTTATTTAGTAAAAAATCGTATATTCCAATATGAATAATTCCATTATCATCTATCCAAGGTTTAAAATCATCTTTTGTTATAATAAATTTCTTAAAAAAATCTTTTACTACTAATAAAGGTCTGATTTCTTGTTTTTTCTTATCATCATCTTCAATATTAAGTGCTGATTGAATGTAATATTTGTTCATACCTCTATTTACTACAAAATCTATTTCACAAGTATTTTGATGTATAATGTTTTTGTTATTTTTGTTTCTAAATCTTACAACCCCTACATCTATAGAAAAACCTCTATTAGAAAGTTCATTATGAATAATATTTTCCATTATATGACTCTCTTCATACTGCCTAAAATTTAAAATCGCATTTCTTAAACCTACATCTACACAATAATATTTCATTGGAAAATCAAAATATTTTTTCCCTTTAACATCATATCTCCTTGCAAATTTAAATAAAAAAGAATCTTGTAAATATTGAAGATAGTTATATATGGTTTCATTATTTACTTTAATATTTTTTACACTTTTTAATGTGCTAACAATTTTATTTACATTAGTCAAAGAACCAATATTAGATGACAACAAATAACAAATCTCTTTCATTATGTCTAATAACTCAATATCATATCTTTCAACTATATCTTTAAAATAAACTTCTTCAAATAAATTTTTTAAATACTTTTCTTTATCTAAATCTTCTTTCTTATACAATATGTAAGGCAAACCACCATACAAACAGTAATTTTTAAAAGCAACTTTTACATCTTTTTTTATATAACTAAAATATTCTTCAAAAGACAAAGGATACACTTGAATTTCTTCTCCTCTACCTCTAAATTCTGTCATAACATCTTTTGAAAGTAATTTAGAGTTACTACCTGTCACATATACATCTATATTGCTCAAATGTGCTAATTCATTTAAAACACCATATAATTCTATCGGCTTATCAAAATGATTTTTTAGCTCCTCTTTAGATATCGCATATTGAACCTCATCTAAAAAAATATAAAATTTATCTCGTTTATTGATTTTTGATTTTATAAAATTATACAACTCAGTACTGTTTCTATATTTCTTATTTTTTTCTGAATCTAATTCAATGGAAACGATATTTTTTCTTTTTATTCCAGACTTTAGTAAATAATCTTTAAATATTTTAAATAATAAAAAACTTTTACCGCACCTTCTAACCCCTGTAATTATCTTTATCATATTATTGTTTCTAGCATCTATTAACTTTTTTAAATATTTATCTCTCTTTATATACACAATTGCTATTCTCCAATAAACATAAATTAAATAACAAATATTACTTACTTTATGTTATTATAATATAAATTCTATAACATATCAACCTATTGTATTAATTACTTTAACATTTTTAAGTTAATATTTAAAGATACATTATTCATATGAATTTAATAATACTTAGAAACTTTTAGCAACATAATAAGACTTTATCTATTTTTATAGTCATAGTTTCTCAATTTTTTTTAAAAATTTTAAATAAAATTTATCTACTTGCACTATTTTTAATATTATTATTGATGTCTTTTTCCATATTGTAATTATACACTAATCTCTTCTTTTAAAGCTTTTAACATATATTCACAAGCTTCTTCTTCTGTTTTGAAAATTTTATAATCATTTTTTCCACCTCTTTCATCAACATAATAAAATTCCCATATATAATAATTTCTTTGTAAGATGTATGTATCAGCTAACCAAGAACTCCCATTTATAGAATAAAAACTCTCTGGAATTTTTAATTTTTTTAATTCTTTTTTTTAGTTCTTCATGTTTCATAATATTATGTTTAAAATTTGTAATAGTACTTTTTTAATTTATTCATAATTTTTAACATATATTCACAAGCTTCTTCTTCTGTTTTGAAAATTTTATAATCATTTTTTTCACCTCTTTCATCAAAATAAAAATACTCCCAAATATTGTAATTTTGTT
>ONEP01000139.1 GCA_900316875.1 Candidatus Ruminimicrobium bovinum | reverse complement strand
TTTTATTATATCCAATAAATCAGCCAATTTTTCTATACATTTACAATTATATTTTTTATCTTTTGTAATCAAGATTCCGTCAGCGCCATATTTTTTTGCCATTTCAATATCACTTTCAAAGCTATCTCCTATAACACAAATTTCATTTGGCAAAATATTTAAATTTAAAACAGCCATTTTCAACATTTCAATACTCGGTTTACCTATTACTATATCAACATTTTTATTTAATAAATTTTCAACTGCAGAAACAATTGGACCGGCTCCCGGCACGATATATCCTTTCTCTTTCGGATAACATCTTTCTCTGTTTGCAATAATCAACTTATACTTTTCCAAATTTATGTTTAAAAGTTCATTTAAATCATCTAATTTAAAATTAGAATTATATCCAACAACTATAGCTTGAGGTTTTTTTGATTTTGTATTGATATTTTGCAGTTCTATTTCTTCTTTTAAATATTCTGTCCCTATGCAGTAAACGTCCGTAAAATTATTATATTTTAAATATTTAGCAATGGCATAAGAAGATGTAATTACTTCATCAATTTTAACATCTATTCCCATAGAAACAAGTTTAGCATGAATTTGTTCACGTGTTTTAGCCGAATTGTTTGTCATAAAAAAAACAGTATCAAACTTATTTCTCAATTTTGTAATAACATCATTAGCTCTCGGTGCCAATTCATTACCGAAATAAATTGTTCCATCAAGATCAAAAATTATACACTTATATTTAAACAAAACCGCCTGCCTTTCTTATCGAATCTTTATATCTTGACTCTAAAACTTCAATTCTTTTATTATCTTCATGAGAAATAGCACTATAAAAATTCTGTTTGTTTTTTATCCACAATAATTCAAATCCGACTGCTTTTAAAATTCCTTTATCGGCATTGTTATCATTTAATGCCTTTTGTGCATCAAACAAAACTTTTCTTGTTTCAAATCTATTTAATGCTCCTTTTGGAAGTTTTTTAAAAAAAGGTAGTGACATTGCTGAAACACCACCTCCTATAACAAGCTCTTTGTTATATTGCAATGTTTTTTGCGCTATAGCATTAGCATATTCAAAAATTTTATCATGATTAATATCGTCTTTATTCATACCTAAAGAACCAGTCATATCCGTTCTGCCAAAAACAAAACCTGTTAAATCTTTGGCAAAATCAGAATTTAATATTTCGTCCAAATAATTAAAACCATATTTTGTTTCTATGTTGATTAAAAACTTCATTTCTTTTCTTTCTTCCTCAGGAAAAGCCAATTTTACAGCTTGAAGATATTTTTTTGCGGCATAAGGCGATTCTATCATAGGAGCAACTATTGTATTTACTCCAATTGTCCTTGCATCATACATATCTTTTATGGCTTCACAACCACCTATTTTTATTGTTAATTCTAAACCGGCTTTTGTTACAACTTCCTTTAATCTTAAAGCTTCTTCCATTCTTGTTCCTTCAGCTTCAAACTCAGCTTTAACACCGATAACATTATGGTTTTCCTTTAAATCTATTAAAGTTTCTAGCATTTTTTTTTCTAAATTATTCATTTTTCATACCCTTTTGTTTTATTTGTGACGAATAATAATTATATAAATTTTTTAAACCCTGTTTAACATCGGTAAATTTTATATTTGGAATTTCGGATAATAAAATAGAGTTGTCACCTGTGTATTCATTGTTCATAACTTTGTTTTTTATAATTATATCAACTTTATTATTCTCAAAACCGTTAACTATTTTTGCTATTTCCAAAATGCTGATACTTTTTGTAGGAGTTATATTTATTATATTGTTTTTAGGTTTATATTCTATAAAATGATGAACAATTTTTTCCATATCTTCAACCCAAAGATAATCAAAAATTACATTTTGATTTATTTCTATTGTTTTATTTTCAATAACTCTTTTAATTGTATAAGTCGGAAACCTGCTTTCTTTTTCCCCATATCCGTAACATGCAAAAATATTTAACATCAAGACATCTTTTCTGTTTTTAATTTTTTCGGCAATCAACATTTTTGATTTACCGTATAAATCTTCCGGAACAAAATTTCCTATTTCATCTTCTTTAACTTTATGTAAATTTCTCGATTTATCGTACATAGCACCGGAGCCGAATAAAATTACTCGTGTATCATCGCATTTATATTTTAAAATATTATCGACCATTGCAACATTATCTTCAACGGTTGTATCTTTATCGGCAATACCTCTTGCTCCGCCTGTTGATGCACAATGAATTATAAAATCAATTTTATTTTCTTCAAAATATTTTTCTACTTGTTTTAAATTTGTTAAATCAATTTCAAAACTCCGTGGAGTTAAAAGGTTATATTTATCTTTTAAATACTCTTTTAAATTTTTACCTATAAAACCACCGGAACCTGTAATTAATACATTTTTTTTAATCATTACTTTATTTTTTCTTTTATAAAATCATGAACTAACTTTGAAATTTTGTCCATTTCTTTTTTGCCGAGTGCGGGAAAAACACCAACCCAAAAAGTATTATTCATTATATAATCCGCATTAGGTAACAACTTGTATTCGTTTTCGGTTAATTTATTTGATAGTAATAATGTCGAATTACCTATTCTTAAAGGAATTTCGTTTTCCGTCATCATCGGTTGCCTTAAAATGTTTCCGGCAAAAAGTTGCCTTGTTCCCACACCGTTTTGTTCCAAATATTCCACAAGTTGCTGTTTTGTAAATTTATCATTTTGTTTTACTGACAACAGTAAACCGAACCATGACGGTTTTGAATCATTATCAACTTTCGGGAAAATGAAATATTTTTCCAAATCTTTTAATTTATTGATTAAATAATTTGCATTTTCCGTTCTTTTCTCTAAAAATTTTGGAAGTTTTTTTAATTGACTCAAACCTATCGCTGCCTGCCAATCGGTAATTTTTAAATTATAACCGATATGCGAATAAGTATATTTATGGTCATATCCTAACGGTAAATTTCCAAACTGCATTGCAAACCTGTTCTTACAAGTATTATCGTGTCCCGGCTTACACCAACAATCTCTGCCCCAATCCCTAAAAGATAATATTATTCTATGTAATTGAGTATCATTTGTTACAACTGCTCCGCCTTCACCCATAGTTATATGATGTGCAGGGTAAAAGCTGAAAGTTCCTATATGTCCGACAGTTCCTACATTTTGATTTTTATAAGTTGCACCGAGAGCATCACAACTATCCTCTATAAGCCATAAACTATATTTTTTACATATTTCCAAAATTTTATCCAAATTATAAGGGTTGCCTAATGTATGAGCAACAAATATTGCTTTTGTTTTTTCTGTTAAAGATTGTTCTAATTTTGTTTCATCTATATTGCATGTTTCCAAATTACAGTCCACAAAAACAGGAATTAAGCCAAGTTGAATTATAGGGTTTACGGTTGTTGGAAAACCTGATGCAACGGTTATAACTTCATCACCTTTTTTTAACTGTTTTTCCCCTAACTTATAAGATGTTAATGCAGATAAAGCAAGAAGATTTGCACTTGAACCGGAATTTGTTGTAGCGGCATATTTTACATGCAAAAATTCCGATAAATTTTTTTCAAATTCGTCATTAAACCTTCCTGTAGTAAGCCACATATCAAGAGAGACATCTATTAAATTACATAAATCATCATTATCCAAAACCTTTCCAGAAACGGGTATATATTTTTTTAGATTTCTTTTCGGCTTATTGAATTTAAAATACATTTTTGCAGCACTTTTTACCGCATTTCTTAAAACATCGGACATATATACTCCTTTCAAAAATTTGTAAAACAAATTTTAGAAGATTAGAAGATTGAATAATCAGTAAATTCTTTTATTTGTTCAATACAAATTTTTCTCACATCTTGTTTTTGTTGATATGCTTTTGTCCATTCGCAAATTTTATTTAATGCAATTTGAACATTCCACTTCGGTTTCCAATTCAATTGTTTTTTTGCTTTTGTTATATCAAGTTTTAAATAATGAGCTTCATGAGGTTGTTGTGTTTTATCAATGCTGTATTTTATTTTATTATCAAAATTTAAACACATTATTTTAACTATTTCTTCAACCGTTTTAATATCTTTTTTTTCCGGACCGAAATTCCAACTTTGTGCAAATTCTTTTTTACCTTTTAACAAATTAGCACCCAACAACAAATATCCTGATAAAGGTTCCAAAACATGTTGCCATGGTCTTATTGCTTTCGGATTTCTTATTTTCAAACTTTTTTTTGAAAGTATTGCTCTGATAAAATCAGGAATTATTCTGTCATTTGCAAAATCTCCGCCACCTATAACATTTCCTGCTCTTGCAGAAGCTATTAGTGTATTATGTGTTTTTTTATAATCTTTTATATTGAAGAAAGAATCTCTATAAGAAGAGATAATAATTTCACTTGCAGCTTTTGAGGCACTGTAAGGATCATATCCGCCTAAAGAATCACTTTCTTTGAAAGCTCTACCGGTTTCGTTATTTAAATAAACCTTATCCGTTGTTATTGCAACAATGGCTTTAACAAAATTATTGTTTTTTAAAGTTTCTAAAATATTTGCAGTTCCTATGACATTTGTTTGATAAGTATCTAAAGTTTTTTTATAAGATAACCTGACTAACGGTTGTGCCGCCAAATGAAAAATTATTTCAGGTTTATATTTTTTTACAACGGAATTTAATAATTTAAAATCACGAATATCTCCACGAATATCAATACATTTAGGTTTTACAAGTTCAAACAGAGAAGGTTTTGTTGGAATATCAATAGAGTATCCTATAACCTTTGCCCCCAACATTTCAAGCCACAAACACAACCATGTTCCTTTAAACCCCGTATGACCGGTAACGAGAATTTTTTTATTAAAAAAAATTCTCTGATGTATAGAGGTATGGAGATATGGATGTATGGAGTTTTTATTTATCATTTTTATACTCTTTAATTTGTTTATTTCTCAATGAATTTATTCTTTTGTTTAAAATTTTTATTTCATTTAAAGTTTTATCTATATTAGTATTTTTAAAATATCCAAGTTCTAAACAAATATACATTATTGTTTCTACTTCTGATAAAGATGCTGATGATATATTCAAAAAATGCGCAAATTCTCGTGCTGTAGATTTACATTTTCCCTCAGATATATTCAATGTAACAGATACTATTGCTATTTTCAATTGTAATTTTAAATTAAATTCTTCACTTTTAGGTAACAAATCTGCATAATAATAAATTTCTTTTATTAATTTTATCGACTCTTGCCAAATTTCTAATTTTTTATACATTTCTTTCTCTATACTTCAATACCTCTATACATCTATACCTCTTGGAATCAGCGAAGCTGATTCCAAATTGCCCATGGAGCTGTTCCTTTTTGCCACATATCCGTTAATTCATCTTTTTCTCTTAAGGTATCCATAGGTTTCCAAAAACCGAAATGTTTGAAAGCATTTAGTTGATTATTTTTTGCTAAATTTTCAAGAGGAGCTCTTTCAAAAATTATGTCATCGCTATCATCCGGAATATAATTAAAAATTTCCGGCTCACAAACAAAAAAACCACCGTTAATCCAACTTTCTTCTCCTTTGGGTTTTTCCATAAAAGATGTAATCATATTATCATCTTTTATTATCAGAGCTCCAAATCTGCCTGTTTGTTGAACGGCAGTCATTGTAATTAATTTTTTTGATAAGTTATGTGATTTTATTAGTTCTTCCATATTGATATTGGCTACACCGTCACCGTAAGTTAACAAAAACCTTTCATTGCCTATATATTCCTGTGCCTTTTTTATTCTTGAGCCCGTCATTGTATTTTGACCTGTATATAAAATTGTAACTTTCCATGGTTCGGTTTGTGTTTTATGAATTTTAACCGAATTTGTAATCATATCTATCGTCATATCCGAATAACGGTTGTAATAATTTATAAAATAATCCTTGATTATATGTGATTTATATCCCGTGAGTATTATAAACTCATTAAAACCGTAATATGAATAAATTTTCATTATATGCCAAAGTATAGGTTTACCGCCGATTTCAACCATAGGTTTTGGAATGAGTTTTGTTTCTTCGGATAATCTTGTTCCAAGTCCGCCTGCTAAAATTACCACTTTCATATTTTATATTCCTTCAATAAATTTATTAATAAACTTAATTATACTAAATATTCAATAAAATTTATATAAAAATTTTGTGTATATTAAATTAAAATGTTATAATCAAAAATATATATATTATAAACAAAGAGTTAAAATGAGTTTAAAAATAAATTTAAAAACATTAAATCAATTAACAATAATTTATGTTGCAATACCGTTATTAATATTTTTAATAAGCTGGTTAAAACCGTATATTGCCGTAGTATCGTTTATTCTGTTTTTATATGCAATATATGCAGGATATTTTAAAAATAACAAATTTGAATTAAAAAATTTAATTAATAATAAAAATTTTGCTTATACATTACTGTTGATTTCTTTTTTATGGTGCTATTTTGCCGGCATAGGCGGTTTTTGGTATCAAAGTCCGGATCATGATTGCAGAAATGCAATATTTAGAGATTTAATAAATTATAATTGGCCGGTTTATTATAAAAGTGCCGATGCGGCTATGGTTTATTATATCGGTTATTGGTTACCTTCGGCTGTTTTTGCAAAAATATTTTTATTTATTTCTCCCATGTTTGCCTTTTTTATCGGGAATATTTTTTTATTATTTTATAGTATTATCGGTATTTTTCTTTTTATTCTACATATTTTACGAGCAGTTAAAATAAAAAAATGCTCTAAAAGTTATTTGATTATTTTAATGTTAATACTATTTTCCGGTATGGATATAATAGGAATTTTATATCCGCATTTTTCATCATATATGTGGCACATAGAATGGTGGTCATTACAAGCACAATTCAGCTCATTTACAACGGTTTTATTTTGGGTATTTAACCAAGGGCTTCCCTCATGGCTTTTAACATTGATGTTTTATAACAATAAAAATAAAGTTGAAAATTTTGGAGTAATTGCACTGCTTTGTTTTTTTTGTTCACCTTTACCTTTTATGGGATTGGCCGTATTTCTAACAGGTTATTGTTTAAAATTACTATTTGATGCATATAAAACAAAAAAAATCGGTAAACTTGTAAGTAATATTTTTTCAATACAAAATATAATATCCGTATTTTTGATAACACCGATTATATGTTTATATTTCATATCAAATCATTCAACATCCGCAAACGGTGTTATAAGTTCAATTACAAAAGATTACGGTTTTTTTTACGTTTCGGTAATAACTTACTTTTTTGTTTTGGAAGCAGGGCTTTATTTGATATTAATTTCAAGACAATATAAATACGAATTATTATATTACATTGTTTTTATATCGTTAATATGTTGTCCGTTTATAAAAGTCGGTTATGCGGCAGATTTTTGTATGCGAGCTTCAATACCTGCTTTACTGATATTGTTTATCATGATAATTAAATTTTTATTTAATAATTATAATTTTAGAAAATATAAAATAAGATATATATTATTGTGCACTTGCCTTATTATAGGAAGTGTTACACCGATAATAGAATTTACACGAGGTTTTTATGATGTAATAACTAACCGTTCTATTTTTAGAGCGGCAGATTCAACAAAAACGTTCGAGGATAAAATAGTTTATAATGAAAAAGATAACACATTAAGTAATTCAAATTTTTTAACAATAAAACCCGAGACTAAACCGTTTTTTAAATATTTGGCAAAAAACAAGAAAAGAAGTTAATACTCAAAAATTTTATGGAGTAATTAATGAAAAAATTAATATCCGTAGTTTCAAGTGCCTACAATGAACAAGATAACGTGGAAGAACTTTGTAAACAAGTAAAAGAAACTTGTGAAAAGCTTCAGGACAAATATGATTATGAACAAATAATTTTAGATAACGGTTCAACGGATAATACGGCACAAAAATTAAAAGATTTAGCCGCTAAAAATAAAAATATCAAAGTTATAATTAACACAAGAAATTTCGGACATATTCGTTCCCCTTATTACGGCATGTTACAAGCAAAAGGTGATATAGTTATTGCAATAGCTTCGGATTTACAGGAACCGGTTTCTTTAATTCCTGAATTTATAGAAAAATGGGAGCAGGGTTTTAAAGTTGTATTAGGACAAAAAACTGCCAGCAAAGAAAGTAAACTAATGTATTTAATAAGAACCTGTTATTATAAATTTTTAAATTTATTTAACGATTCCGGAACCAAATTATTGGAACACTGCACGGGTTTTGGATTATATGATAAAGCTGTTATTGATAAATTAAAAAATCTAAACGAACCTTATCCGTATTTAAGAGGACTTGTTTGTGAATTGGGTTACAGTTTAACATGTATTCAATTTTGTCAAAATAAAAGAGAGCACGGTATTACAAAAAATAATTTTTATACTCTTTATGATATGGCAATGCTTGGCTTTACAAATTATTCTAAAGTTCCGTTAAGAATTGCCACTATGTGCGGTTTTGTTTTGTCCGTATTAAGTTTTTGTTTGGCTATATTTTATTTAATTTTTAAATTATTATTTTGGTATCACTTGCCTGCCGGAATAGCACCCATTTTAATATCAGTATTTTTCTTTTTCTCAATACAATTATTTTTTATCGGAGTTTTAGGAGAATATCTCAATACGATACTGACTCAAGTTCAAAACCGTCCGTTAGTTATTGAAAAAGAGAGAATTAACTTTTAATATTTTTATAATTATTTTATTACAATATTTATCATGGACAAAGAAAAAGAAGCCGTTATTACATTAAACTTAAATATTGAATTAACGCCTAAAAGAATAATTTCTTTAATAAATTATTTCGGAAGCGCCGTTAATGTACTTAATGCAAGTATATCCGACTTGATGTCGGTTGACGAACTTCCGGAAAGAATTGCCGTTTCAACAAAAAAAATTGCACAATCAAACAGATTGGAAAAAGAATTAAAACTTGCAAAAGATAACGGAATTGATATAGTAACATATAAAGATGATGCTTATCCGGAACAGTTGTCCGACATCATTGATTTTCCGCCTGTTCTATATATGAAGGGCAAATTTCATAAAAGCGATAAAATATCCGTTTCCATAGTAGGTGCAAGACGTGCAACAAATTACGGAATTTCGGTAACAAGTAATTTTTGTAAATATTTTGCCGAAAACGATATTTGTGTAGTTTCCGGACTTGCAAGCGGAATAGATTCGCAGGCACATAAAGCAACTTTGGAAAATAAAGGAAGGACGATAGCCGTGTTAGGTAACGGATTATTGGAATGTTATCCGCCGGAGAATAAAAAACTCCAGGAAAAAGTAGCAACGGAAGGTGTTCTGATAAGCGAATATTCTCTTTTTCAAAGACCGGATAAAATACTTTTCCCGAGAAGGAACAGAATTATAGCAGGTTTATCGATGGCAACAATAGTTATCGAAGCCGCTCAAAAAAGCGGCTCGTTAATTACCGCAGAACTTGCCTGTGAATACGGAAGAGATGTTTTTGCAGTCCCCGGACCTATATTTTCAAAATATTCTCAAGGTCCAAACAGTTTAATAAAAAACGGAAGTTTAATTGCATTAAAACCCGATGATGTTGTTGAGGCAATATCAAATTTGGCATTATGGGTAACACAACGAAATAAAAAGAAAAAAAATTTGACAATTAAAACATTAAATGATATTACTGATAGCCGAAATGCCGAAATTTTAAAAATAATAAATGAAACGCAAAACGGCATATCAATAGACGAACTCAGTTTAATTACAAAAAGAGAAATAGCCGACCTTGCAATGACTTTGATGGACTTTGAATTAAACGGTTTGGTAAAAGTTATGCCCGGACAAGTTTATATAAGAAACAAATAAGGACGGTTATGGGGTTATGGGGTTATGGGGTTATGAGTTTAAAAATAATTTGGATTCCGGGGCAAGCTCGGAATGACAAAAGAACCTATAACCTTATAAACAGATAAACTTATAAACTAAAACTGTTTCGCAATTTTTCAAATGAGGTAAAATATGAAATATTTAGTAATTGTTGAGTCACCAGCAAAATCAAAAACAATTTCAAAAATGTTAGGAAACAACTATATTGTTAAAAGTTCTTTCGGGCATATAAGAGATTTACCCGAAAGTAAAATAGGTGTCGATATTGAAAAAGATTTTAAACCTACTTATGTTGCAATGCCGAAGTCAAAAAAAACTATTGCAGATTTAAAAAAATCGGTAGGACAAGTTGACCATGTTTACCTTGCAACCGATTTCGACCGTGAAGGTGAAGCAATTGCATGGCATTTAAAAGAAACCTTAAAATTATCCGATAAAAACACCGACAGAATAACGTTTCATGAAATTACCGAATCCGCCATAAAAGATGCCGTTAAAAATCCGAGAAAAATAGACATGGCACTTGTCGACAGCCAACAGGCAAGAAGAATTCTCGACAGACTTGTAGGTTACAAACTTTCCCCTTTATTATGGAAAAAAGTAAGAAGAGGTTTGTCTGCTGGAAGAGTTCAGTCGGTAGCGGTTATGATGATATGTGACAGAGAAGAAGAAATTGCAAAATTTGTTCCCGTTGAATATTGGTCAATACAGGCAGAATTACAAAAAGATAAAAAAGATATTTCATTTAAAGCAAATTTAATTTCAAAAGACGGTAAAAAATTTGACAAACTGTCAATAAAAAATAAACAACAGGCAGACGATATATTAACAGAACTTAAAGCGGCAAAATATACTGTTTCTTCAATAGAAAAAAAAGAAAGAAAAAGAAGTCCATACCCGCCTTATACAACATCTACAATGCAACAGGATGTATCAAGAAGGTTGGGATTCAGCCCTTCAAAAACAATGCTTGTTGCACAAAAACTTTATGAAGGAATAAATATCGGAACACAAGGTGTTGTCGGTCTTATAACATATATGAGAACCGATTCGTTAAATGTTGCAAAAGTTGCACAAAACGAAGCATTGAATTTTATAGGCAGCCAATACGGAAAACAGTTTTTACCGACTAACCCGAGATTTTATAAAACAAAATCAAAAGGTGCACAGGAAGCACATGAAGCAATAAGGCCGACTTCGGTAAAAAGAACACCTGAAATGATGAAGCAGTATTTAACACAAGACGAATATAAACTTTATAATGCAATTTGGCAAAGATTTGTCGCAAGTCAAATGAACGATGCGGTTTATGATACGGTATCGGTAGATATAGCGGCAAACAATTATATATTCAGATCAACCGGAAGCACGTTAAAATTCGAAGGATTTATGAAAGTATATTATATTAATGATGATAATGAGAAAGAAAATAAATTACCTACACTTTCGGTAAAAGATAATTTGAACTTAATTAAAATAGTTCCCGAACAGCATTGGACTGAACCGCCTGCAAGGTATAACGAAGCAAGTTTAATTAAAACACTTGAAGAATACGGCATAGGAAGACCTTCAACTTATGCCCCGACCATAAAAACAATTTTGGACAGAATGTATGTGCGCCTTGAAAACAAAAAATTCTATCCTACGGATTTGGGTATTGTGGTAAATAAATTTTTA
>ONEP01000161.1 GCA_900316875.1 Candidatus Ruminimicrobium bovinum | reverse complement strand
CAGTTCTTTTTTTTGTTTGGATGAC
Source organism: Candidatus Ruminimicrobium bovinum (assembly GCA_900316875.1). Taxonomy (GTDB): domain Bacteria; phylum Elusimicrobiota; class Endomicrobiia; order Endomicrobiales; family Endomicrobiaceae; genus Ruminimicrobium; species Ruminimicrobium bovinum. The sequence goes on along the minus strand of ONEP01000161.1, from coordinate 2,780 downwards.
TTTATAATGGTAACGGAAAATCAATATGTTACAAGCTTATCCTGGAACAATATTGCCGATATATTTTCAAAAGCTTATTATAAACTTTATCATCCGTTGGTTACAATTTCATTTGCAATAGAATATCATTTCTTTAAATTAGATCCTTACATATATCATATAACGAATATTTTATTACATATACTGAATACTTTTTTTGTTTTTTTTATATTTTTAAAATTAACAAAATCATATTTTAAATCTTTTATAATTTCTTTGTTTTTTGCCGTATATCCGACAAATGTTGAAGTTGTAGCATGGATTAGCGCAAGAAAAGATTTACTTTTTTGTTTTTTTTATTTAATTTCAATTTTGTGTTATATAACAAATTACAATAATAAAAAAATTATTTTTTATTTTTTATCTTTAATATCTTTTTTAGCTGCCTGTTTTTCAAAACCTATGGCCGTAACATTACCCGTTATAATAATTTTAATTGATTTTTTTTATAATCAATCTTTTTCTTTTAAAAAAAATATAAAAAAATATATTCCTTTTTTTACAATATCAATTTTATTTTGTTTAATGACATTAAATATTTATTATGACGATGTAAATAAAATTGGTTTACCTTTATTTGAACAAATATTAAAAATATTAAATGCACACTATAACCTTTTATTTTATATTTTCAAAGCAATATATCCTTTTAATCTTTCATGTATGTATCCTGCATTTTATTCTAATACAATGCCTCCGTTATATATTTTATATTCTCCGGCAATTGTTTATTTGTTATTTCTGTTTGTTATATTAAGTTTAAAATATAATAAAAAAATATTCTTTGGAATGATGTTGTTTACCGTAACAATATTACCCGTGATAGGATTATTAAAAAATTTAAGCACATCGGATGTGGCATGCAGATATTGTTATTTGCCTTATTTGGGCTTGTTTTATATTTTTGCCGAAATAATTTATTTTATTTATGAAAATATAAAATTTAATAAAATAAAATATTTTTATTTGATTTTGGTATCTTGTATTTTTACTTTTTTTGGATATTCGTCCTATAAAAGAACAATTTTATGGACAAATAATTTAAACCTTCTTAATTATGAAACAGCTCTTTATCCGGATACGAACTATTTGGCTTATTTATGCAGAGGTAATTTTTATTTAGATAATAAAAATTTTGAACAGGCCGAAAAAGATACTTTAAAGAGTTATAAAATTTTTGGCATTGAGGATAATATTATTTTTCAAATTGCAAAAATTCAAGAAATTGAAGGCAATTTTGATTCGGCAAAAGCAAATTTGTTGCAGATTCGAAAAAATAATACAATTTATGTAAAAGCGGTTGAAAATATAGCTGCAATTATGTATTATTACGAGGAAAGAAAGCAAGACGCAATAAATATGCTTGAAGACATAATAAATACGTATAAATATTTCCCTGTCGGAAGTGAGATATACTTTGTTTTGGGAAAGATGTATTATGAAAATAAAGAATATGAAAGAGCATTGGATAATTTTAATAAAAATTTGGAAACGGATAAATTAAATAAAGAATCCTATTTGTTTATTGCCAATATATACGAAGAATTAAAAGATTTTGATAATGAAGAAAGAATCCTTACGGAAGGTTTAAAAAATATTAAAGAGAATAATGTTGATTTATATAATTTACTTGCCAAACTTTATTGCGAAAACAATAATTTTAAAAAAGCTTATGACGTAATTGAAGAAAGTTTAAAACTGTATCCGAATAATGTTACGGCTTATTATTTTTTGGGAAACATATTCGGCTTAAACAATAATTATAAATCGGCTTTAGTAAATTTTACGATGGCAATTTTACTTTCAAAAGATAACGGAGCATATTTTTATGCAAGAGCAGCTGCTTTTATGAATTTGAATAAATATGAACTTGCAAAAAAAGATATGGAAAAATCTTTAAAAAAAGGGTTTAATATAGGGATAGCTGATTTAAAAAAAGATATTGAAAAAATAAAAAATAAATAGGAGAGATGTAAAAATGAAATTATTAGCATTTTTAATTATTATTTTCGGAGTTTTTTGGTTTTTCTTTAGTCCTAAACCCGTAGTTATAAATGATAGTGTTTTAAATAATGACGAATATTCTAATTTAAATGATGATGAACCGAAAAGAAAAAAATTAGCCGATATGGACATGAGAGACTTGAATAACGGAGTAAATTCGGGCTTGGATAAAATTGACAGCACTATTGACAATATAACATCAAAAACAAAAGAAGCGGCATCACCGTTTTTGGAAAATGAAAATGTAAGAAGTTTTATTGAAGGGTTTAAAATAAGATGGCAAAATTTTAAAGTATGGACATCAAATCTTCCAATAATAAAGCAATACAGAAAATCAATATATTCGGATGAAAATTGGAGAAATGAAATGGATGCTACGGATTTTGCCGATTATACAAATAAAAATTCAACCGGTGCAAAAATGTTAAGAGAAGGGACAAAGGAGTGGAAAAAACTATAACAAAAGCCATTCTGTTATAATCTGTAGTTTTCATATATCCGTTCGTCCGTATATCAAAAATTTGTTTCGCAAATTTTTATATGAAAAAATTTTATATTTTAATACTGTTCATATTATGCTTTTTTTATGCGGTTGATATTAATGCAGAAGAAAAAATTGAAAACTCTTCTCAAAAACAAAATAATATACAAATAATAAAATCCTCTGTTACAAATATACAAGGAGCAACCGATAATATTGAAGTGTCTTCCGATTCGTTAAAAACAGATGTTGTTTT
>ONEP01000204.1 GCA_900316875.1 Candidatus Ruminimicrobium bovinum | reverse complement strand
CAAAAGAGGTATGCCTTCTTTTATTTGCATCAAAAGGAGAAATTCTAACCAATCTGTGAACCCCCATCTCCGCCTGCATATATCCGTAAGCATATTCACCTTTAATTATAAATGTAATACTTTTTATACCTGCCTCGTCACCGTCCAATATGTCAACGGTATCAATTGAAAAACCTTTATTTTCAGCCCACATCGAATACATTCGAACAAGCATACTTACCCAATCACAAGATTCGGTTCCGCCGGCACCTGCATGAATCGATACTATGGCATTGTTTTTATCGTGCGGCGAAGATAATTTTGTTTTTATATCAAGTTTATTTATTTCTTTTTCCAAATTCATTATACCGTCCTGAAGTTCTTTTTCCAAACTTTCATCTTTTTCGGTTAACAATAAATTTTGTATTTCAAGTAAATCTTTTGTTTTATCATTTAATTTTGACCACTGCTCAACGATATCTTTTAAATCGTTTAATTTCTCCATTGTTTTTTTTGCTTTATTTTGATCAAGCCAAAAATCATTTGATACCGCAACCGAATCAAGTTCTTTTATTTTATTATCAATATCAAAAATTATTTTTAAATTATTTATTTTTTCTTTAATTTCTTCCAACATATTTCCTCTCAATAGCAATGTATAATATGCAATGTAGAATATATAATTAACAACAACAGATTAGAAGGTTATAATGTCATCGTGATTCATATTCTTATAATTTGATAACCTTATTATAACCTAAAACAGCAAACAATAAACAAATTATAGTAAATATTAAACATAAATATGCAAACAAATCACCGATTTTTAAATAAATGCTTTGATAATCATTACAATAAACCGTTGTAATAAAATTTACCTGTTCGTATATATTTGTTTTTTTTACCGCATTTCCGGCACAATTTATAACGGCAGATACACCGGAATTTGCACAAACGACAACATTTTTTCTTGTTTCAACGGCTCTAAAAATATTCATAACAAAATGTTGATAAGGAGCGGCGCTGTTTCCAAACCATGCATCGTTTGTATGGTTTGTTAATAAATTTGCTCCGTTTTTAACCGACTTTCTTGTTAAATCCGGAAAAAAGTTTTCCGAACATATCGTTGAACCGACAGAAATTTTATCATATTTGAAAACATTCATAACGGTTGATTTTGAAAAATCGCCGAGTGAATTTAAAACTCCGAAAAATTTTGACAGAATATTTCTAAACGGAATATATTCTCCGAATACAACCAAATGATTTTTATGATGCAAATTCATATTCCCGTCTTTATCAACGGCAAAAACTGAATTATAAATTTTATTATTTTCAATATCAATGCTGTTTGCACCTATCAAATGCAAGTTTGCGTTTTTTAAATTTCGTTCAACAAGTTTTTTTATATCATTATCAATTTGTAAATAGCCGGGCAAAACACTTTCGGGGTAAATAATAATTTCAACTTTATCCTTAAAATATTTAATATTTTCATCCAACCCGTTAATTATTTCCTGTTTATATTTTTCGTCCCACTTTTTATATTGATCGATATTCGGTTGAATAACACCGACGGTTATTTCGTTACCGTAATTTACATTAAACTTATTCAATTTAAAAAAACCGTAACAAAATACGGCAATAATCAATGTTATAAAAAAAAGCATTGAAAAATTTTTATAGTCATAAATTTTTAAACTTGAAATTCTCGAAAAATTTTTATTATCAAAAAGCACAATATATAATAAAGTATTTATAACAATTATTAAAAATGATATTCCGTATACACCGGTTATATCGGCAATTTGTATTACGGGTAAAAAACAAACTTGCCCGTAAGCAAGCAAATTCCACGGGAAACCGGTCAACAAATAAGTTCTTATAAATTCAAACATTACCCAAGAAGTTGCAGAAAACAAAATTATGCAAAAATATGATTTTAATTTTTTTTGTATAAAAGATAAAGTTGCCGCCCATATAGAAAAATATAAAGAAAGGTATGTAAATAAAAGAAAACTTACAACAAAACAGGAAAAATAAGAATTCAAATTATCATACAGAAAAACAAACATCCAAAACATTGATATTACATAACAAAAAAATCCTGTTATAAAACCATATATGAAGGATTTTTTTACATCGGAATTAAATATACAGTAAAGTAACGGAAGAAATGAAAACCAAGCAAAATAAAACAAATTAAATTTTTGAAAAGACAAAGCCGTTAATATTGCCGACAATAACGACAATGAAAAATATTTTAATTTTAATTGGCTCACAATTTATCCGTTTTAAATATTTTTACCGCAACATTTTTTATATTTTTTACCGCTTCCGCAAGGACAAGGGTCGTTCCTGCCTATTTTTTTCAAATCTCTGTGATTATTTACCGAAGATGAACTTTTTTTGTAAGTTTTATCACTATCTTTTTCATTAATATCGGGTTTTGTTGTTTTTATGTTATCGTTAAGCATTGATTTCGGCATAACATTTACCTGAACTCTAAACACATATTCAATTGTAGTTTCTCTTATTCTTCTCATCATACCGTCAAAAAGAGCAAAAGATTCTTTTTGATATTCTATCTTAGGATCTTTATGAGCATAAGCTCTGAAATAAATACCTTTTTTCAATTGATCCAATTCATATAAATTATCTCTCCATGCGGTATCTATCATTTGTAACAAAACCATTCTTTCTATTTGAGACAATATTTCACTGCCTAATTTTTCTTTTCTGTCATCATAAGCCTTTTTTATTTGTTCAAGCAAAATTTCTTTTAATCTGTCTTGGTTCAAACTGTCAAGAATTTCACCGGAAGGGGCTTCAAAATCTATACCGAAAGATCTTGCCATCCATGCTTTAAAATGGCTCCAATCCCATTGTTCGGGATATGTTTTTTCCGATGTCCATTGGTCAATTTTTTCTTCAACCGATTCCAACATCATATCCCGTATTGTTGCGGATATATCTTCACCTTCAAGTATTTCATTTCTTAATCTGTAAACAGCTTCCCTCTGCTTATTCATTACATTATCGAAATCAATAAGCTGTTTTCTTATATCGAAATTCATACCTTCAACTTTTCTCTGTGCATTTTCAACGGCTTTTGATATCCACGGATGTTGAATATCTTCACCTTCTTTTAAACCCAATTTCTGCATTAAGACAGACATTTTTTCAGAACCGAAAAGCCGCATTAACTCATCCTGCATAGACAAATAAAACCTTGAAGCACCCGGATCGCCCTGTCTTCCCGACCTACCTCTTAACTGATTATCAATTCTTCTCGACTCGTGTCTTTCGGTTCCTATAATATATAAACCTCCGAGTTTTTTTACTTCCTCGTTTTGCTGCTTATCACCGGCACCCAAAACAATATCGGTTCCTCTACCTGCCATGTTGGTTGCAATTGTAACGGCGCCTTTTGCACCGGCTTGTGCAATAATTTGCGCTTCCATTTCATGAAATTTTGCATTTAATACCTGATGAGGAATTCCTTTTCTCCTAAGCAAATCGGAAAGCTTTTCCGATTTTTCAATTGACCTTGTTCCCACAAGAACAGGTTGCCCGACTTTCCAGCATTTTTCAATATCGGCAACTATTGCATTGAATTTTTCATTTTCCGTTCTGTAAATCACATCGGGGAAATCTTTTCTTATCATCGGGTTATTTGTAGGAACTTCAACAACATCAAGTTTGTAAATTTCCCAAAATTCGCTTGCTTCGGTAAGTGCGGTTCCTGTCATACCTGCAATTTTGTTATACATTCTAAAGAAATTTTGAAATGTTATCGTAGCCAATGTTTGGTTTTCTTCGGCAATTTGTAAATTTTCCTTTGCTTCAACCGCCTGGTGAAGGCCGTCCGACCATCTTCTTCCCGGCATAAGTCTTCCGGTAAATTCATCAACTATTATAACTTCACCGTTTTTTACAACATAATCAACATCTCTTTTATATAAATTGTGTGCCCTTATTGCCTGTGTTAAATGATGAACCCATTCCGACTGCATATCGTCATAAATATTTTTCAAACCCAATATTTTTTCCGCTTTTTGAACACCCTGTTCGGTTAAAACAACACTGTGGTTTTTTTCATCAACCAAATAATCGTAACCTTTTGAAAGATCAACACCCTCATATTTTGCTTTTATTTCTTCTTCTTCCGTTATAAACCTGCCGTGAAGCATAGGAACAATTCTGTTTGAAACATAATATTTATCGGTGGATTTTTCACCGGCACCGGAAATTATAAGCGGAGTTCTTGCCTCATCTATTAAAATCGAGTCGACTTCATCGATAATTGCATAATTAAGCGGTCTTAAAACTCTGTCATCTTTTGAGATAACCATGTTATCTCTTAAATAATCAAAACCCAATTCGTTATTTGTCACATAGGTTATATCACATTGGTAAGCTTGTCTTCTTTCTTCGTTTGTAATATCGTGGCAAACATTACCGACGGTCATTCCCAAAGCATTATAAACCGGCTGCATCCATTCTTTATCTCTTTTTGCAAGATAATCGTTGACGGTAACAACATGAACGCCTTTTCCCTCAAGTGCATTTAAGTAAACCGCCAAAGTTGCAACAAGTGTTTTACCTTCACCGGTTTTCATCTCGGCAATTTTACCTTTATGTAAAATATATCCGCCTATCATTTGAACATCAAAATGTCTGAGCCCGATAGTTCTTTTTGAAGCTTCTCTGACACATGCAAATGCTTCGGGCAACAAATCATCCAAAGTTGCGCCTTCAGACAACCTTTTTTTAAACTCTTCCGTCTTTGATTTTAATTGTTCATCGGAAAGTTTTTGAATATCCGGTTCCAACGAATTTATTTTTTCAACTATAGGTTTAATTTTTTTTATATCCCTTTCATTTTGAGAGCCGAAAATAGCCCCTATCAATTCTTTTAACATAAAATAGCTCCATATTTAAAATATCTTTTATATTTTACTTTTTTTTAGATATAAAAACAATTGCAACGAAAAATTTATAAAAATTTTTATAAAACAAATTTAAATTATCTAAAACAATAACGCAAGTGTAACAAATTAAAATAAAAAATGTATAATTAATTATTGTAATAAACTATTATTCTTAATTTAGGAATTTTTATGATAAAAACAAATGCAATGAGAATTTTGGATAAAAGCAATATACATTATAAAACTTACAGTTACGACTCTTCCAAAACAATAAGCGGAGTTGAAGTTGCACAATATTTAAAACAAAATCCCGATTATGTTTTTAAAACATTGGTTACGGTGGCAAAGTCAAAAAATCATTATGTATTTTTAGTTCCCGTTGCAAAAGAATTGGATTTAAAAAAAGCCGCCGTCTCGGCAGGTGAAAAATCGGTTGAAATGTTAAAACAAAAGGATTTATTCAATTTAACGGGATATATTCACGGAGGATGTTCTCCGTTAGGTATGAAAAAATTATTTAAAACCGTTATAGATATTTCCGCACAACAACAACCCGTTATAATTTTTAGTGCAGGCAAAATAGGATACCAAATAGAAACAACCGTTTCGGAACTTCAAAAAGTAATTTCCTTTTCTTTAGCGGATATAGTAATATAAGTTTTCCGTAAAATAAATTTTTATTTTCATCTAATTTTCAAATCTTATAATCCTCCAATCTTCTAAAATTTGCATTTGCAAATTTTTTGGTTGATATTTAACTCTTTTTTCAATATAATTTAGAAATATATTCAAAAGAGGATTTCATGCAAGAAAAAAACATATCTTTTTTTATTTCCGCAGGTGATGTATCGGGTGATATTCATGCTGCCAACTTAATAAGTTCAATAAAAAAAATAAATCCTTCAATAAAAATATTTTGTATCGGCGGAAATCAATTAAAAAAAGTTTGTGATGTTTTTTTGGAAGATATAGTAAACCTAAATGCTTTCGGTTTTTTCCCGTTAAAACAAATTTTCTTTTTAAAAAAACTTTTAAAAAGAATTGAACAAAATTTAAAAGAAAACAAAACAAACAAAGTAATTTTAACCGATTATTACGGGTTTAACATTCATATTGCAAAAGTTGCAAAAAATTTGAACATACCCGTTTATTACTTTGTAAGTCCGCAAATTTGGGCTTCAAGAAAAGGAAGAATAAAGCAAATAGCAAAATATGTAAAAACGGTATTTCCTATTTTTCCGTTTGAAAAAGATATTTATTTAAAAGCGAAAGTTAATGCGGTGTTTGAAGGTAATCCGCTTATTGATGTTGTTCCAAATGTCGATAAAGAAAAAAAACTTAACGAACCGTTAAATATCGGACTTTTTGTCGGCAGCAGACAAAGTGTTATAAAAAGGCATTTGCCTATAATACTTAAAACCGCAGAAATTTTAAAAAATAAAGTAAATGCAAACTTTAAGTTATTTGTAAATGATTCGGAAGATTGGAAGCTTGGAAGATTGGAAGATTGGAAAAATAAAAAAATAGAAATTGTGCAGGGTGATAATTGGCAGGAAAGAAAAAATATTGATATAGCAATAAACCCTTCCGGAACGGTAAGTTTGGAAAATGCTTTAATGGGAATACCTATGGTTGTTATGTATAAACTTGCATGGGCAAATTATTTACTTGCACGGCTTATAGTCAAAGTTAAATTTATAACCATTGTAAATATTTTGGCAAATAAACTTATTGTTCCCGAATATATTCAACATAAAGCTACGGCGGAAAATTTGGCAAATGCCGTATTTAAATATTTGGAACCTGATATATATAAACAAAAAAGAGAAGAACTTCTGCAATTTAAAAATATGTTGGGTAAGAAAGGTGTTTGTGAAAGAATTGCAAAAAATATACTGGAGGATAATTAATGGACTATAAAAGGTTGGCAAGATATGTATATCCGTATAAAATAAGGTTTATATCGGCAATGATATGTATGGCGGTTTTTGCCGCTTTAAATACCGGAACGATTGCGCTTGTAAAATGGTTGTTTGATAAAGTTTTTTCAACCGAAGGCGACACGGCATCAAAAATAAAAATGCTTTATTTTATTGCGATAATAGTTCCCGTTTTTTTTGTAGTAAAAGGACTTGCCGATTACGGAAGAAGCTATTTACTTAATTATGTGGCACAAAACGTAATTAAAAATTTAAGATTTGAATTATATTCAAAATTAATTTCTTTATCCCACGATTTTTATGTTAAACATTCCTCTTCAAAAATAATGTCAAGGGTAACAAACGATATAAATGCAATACAAAATGCACTTTTAAGAGTTCCGGCAAATGTTATTAAAGACGGACTTTCTGCAATAGGTATGATATGTTTGTTATTTTATTTACATTGGAAATTTGCTTTTATAGTAGTTTTTGTAATTCCGTTACTTGCCTTACTTTTAATTTATTTTGCAAAAAAAATGAGAAAGGCCTCAAAAGAAGGGCAGGTTCAAATGGCGGAAATTTATTCTTCTCTTCAGGAAATGTTGAGCGGGTTTTCCGTAATTAAGGCCTTTACTCATGAAGAAAAAGAAAAACAAAGATTTTCAAGAGATAACGAAAAATACTATAATATCGAACTGAGACTTGTTCGTGTTGATGCCCGTTCAAGCCCGTTAATGGAAGCTCTCGGTGCAATAGGTTTTTCAATAGTGCTTATTTGCGGCGGAATTGAAGTAATAAAAGGCGGTTGGACAACCGGTGCATTTATGGCATTTATAGCGGCAGTATTTTCAGCTTATCAGCCGCTTAAAAATTTTGCACAGGTAAATTCAATAGCACAACAGGCAGTAACGGCTTCGGAAAGAATTTTTGAAATACTTGACCAACAACCTACTATTATTGATAGTCCGAATGCAAAAATATTACCCGTATTTTCAAAAGAAATTTCATATCAATCGGTAAATTTCAGTTATGAAGAGGGTAAAGAAATTTTAAAAGATATCAACTTTAAAATTCCGCTCGGAAAAACCGTAGCATTTGTCGGTTCATCGGGCTCCGGTAAAACAACTATAACAAATTTACTTTTAAGATTTTATGATGTTACTTCGGGTAAAATTTGTATAGACGGAAACAATATAAAAGATGTAACGTTGGAATCTTTAAGAAATCAAATAGGTGTTGTTTCCCAAGACGTGCTTTTATTTAACGAAACAATAAAATATAATATTTCTTACGGAAAAGAAAATGCAACCGATGCCGAAATAGAAGCTGCGGCAAAAGCGGCCAATGCACATAATTTTATTTCCAATTTACCGAACAAATATAACACGATAGTAGGTGAAAGAGGAATGAAATTATCCGGCGGTGAAAAACAAAGAATAGCCATCGCACGTGCAATGTTAAAAAATCCGCCGATTTTAATACTTGATGAAGCAACATCAGCCCTTGATACGGAATCGGAAAAGCTTGTGCAGGAAGCCATTGAAACTTTAATGAAAAACAGAACCGTAATTTTAATAGCACACAGATTAACTACCGTAAAAAATGCCGATGAAATAATTGTTTTGGATAAAGGACAGGTTGCAGAAACGGGAAAACATCAACAACTGTTGGATAAAAATGCGGTATATGCGAAATTATATAAACTTAATAGTTAAGGATTGAGAAGCATGAAAAAATTATCATTTATATTTTTTATTTTATTCTTTATCACAATAAACGTTTCGGCAAGAAAAATACCTACACAACCTAACAGTTATAACGGTATGGCTTTAAGTGCAAGAAGTCTTGCAATGGGTAATACGGGTGCTGCTGCCGTATCACAAACAGATAATATCTACTTTAATCCGGCAGGGTTGGCTTACAATACAAATGAAAAAATATTTACCGAAGTTCTTATATCTGCATTAAGAGATTCTTCTTTACCCAAACAGGAAATAAACCGAGTTGACCCTACGGAATTAGGATTAATGTCGATTGTATTGATGCAAAAATTCGGAGCAATATCATGGAGAACGTTATCTTCATACGAAACAAAAAGCTCCGACGAAAACAATTGGTCAAGGAAACAGGAAAATATAAAAGCGGTAACACTATCTGTAGGAAACACTTCAAGTAACGGAGCGGCTTTAGGAGTAAATATTTCTTATCTTTACGGAACATTGGCAGAAAGTTCGGTTGAAAATTCAATTCCTTATGCACAAACCTCATCGGGAAACGGTTTCAGCATCGACGTAGGTATGACTTTACCCTTAAAAAAACATATAATTTTAGGTGTTAATTTTGAAAACATTGCAGGTTTTATGTGGTGGAGTGACTATGGTAATTACGAGCAATTACCTTTTACTTTTCGTTCGGGGGCAGGTTATTATTTAGGCGGATTTTCTCTTTTGGCGGATTATTCAAAAAGATTTTACAGATTCGGTGATATGAAAGAAAATTTTATATCCTTAGGTACCGAACAATATTTAACACACTTCCTTTGCGTGAGAGCAGGTGCCGAAAGCGAGTCATCGTTTTCCGATAAAGAAAACATTAAATACACTTACGGTTTCGGTTTAAACATCTCAATTGTAACAGTAAATTTTGCAGCACAAAATTATAAATTAAAATCCGAAAATGTATCGGAATATTTCTGTTCGGTAAAGGCAAACATATAATGATTGACGAATTAAAAAAATTAGTTACACAGTATTTACCTAATGCCGATTTGGCACTTTTGGAAAAAGCATACAACTATGCTTCAAGTGCTCATTATTGTCAAATCAGAGCAACCGGTGAGCCCTATTTCAATCATTGCTGTAATGTTGCAAAAATACTTACGGAATTAAAGCTTGATATTCCTACATTATGTGCTGCACTTCTGCACGATATTTTGGAAGATACTCTTGTGGTATCACAGGAATTAAAACAAGAATTCGGTGAAGAAATAACATCGCTTGTCGAAGGTGTAACAAAAATAAATTCTTATAAATTTAACGACAAACTTACGGCACAGGCGGAAAATTGGCGAAAAATGTTATTTGCAATAGTTAAAGATGCACGTGTAATTATCATAAAACTTGCCGACAGATTGCATAATATGAGAACATTAAAATCACTTTCTCCCGATAAACAGAAAAAAATTGCACTTGAAACGTTAACTTTATATACTCCTTTTGCACACAGGTTAGGTATATATAATTGGAAAAACGAACTTGAAGATTTAACATTTGAAATACTTGAACCGGATAAATATAATGAAATAAAAACTAAATGGAAGGCACGTTCCGGCAGAAACATAGAATACCTTAACTATTTGGAAAAAGAAATTACAAAAAAATTAACATCTGCAAATATACCTTTCAGATTATCGTCAAGACCTAAGAACTTATACGGAATTTACAGAAAAATGCAACGGCAACAAAAACCGTTTTCGGCAATACAGGATTTATTCGGTATGAGAATAATAACCGATACTCAAGAACATTGCTATCAAATTTTAAGTATAGTTCAAACGGATTTTAAAATTGTAGAAAACTCATTCACCGATTATATAATACTTCCTAAAGCAAATTTATATCAATCTCTTCATATTACCGTCGCTTCGGAAAGTGACGTTGTTGTTGAAATACAAATAAGAACCGAAGAAATGCATAAAAAAGCGGAATACGGTATTGCAGCCCATTGGAGATACAAAGACCAATTTAATAAAACAACCGACAATTCAAAAGATATTGATTTGGAAAAACATTTGGAATTTATAAAACATATTTTGGAAACAAAAGACAGTGAAGAATTTTTATCGGATTTAAAAACGGAATGTAATTTTGAACAGATATACGTATCAACACCTAAAGGGAAAATAATAAGGTTGCCCGACGGTGCTACGGCACTTGATTTTGCTTATGCCGTTCATACCGATATAGGAAATAAATGTATGGGTGTAAAAGTTAACGGAAAAATGGTTCCTTTAAATTACAAACTTATATCCGGGCAAACTTGCGAAGCACTTGTCCGTAAAAATATAAAGCCAAGTGAACACTGGCTTTCATTTGTAGTAACATATCAGGCAAAATATCGAATAAGAAAATTTTTAAAAGAAACAAAAAAACAACTGAGAAGCTGAAAACGGCAATGTACAATGTATAATGTAGAATGTATAAACAACAGATGAGAGATAAGGGCTGAAGACTGAGAGTTTAACGGCAAATAACCTATAGCCCTATAACCTTATAGCCTCTAAACTAACTTTATCTTTTAATAAATATTTCTATTCTGTTATTTTTATTTCTGCCTTCTTTGGTTGTATTTTCCGCTATCTGTT
>ONEP01000208.1 GCA_900316875.1 Candidatus Ruminimicrobium bovinum | reverse complement strand
TTTTGCTATAACATTTTTAAATACTCCGAAACCGCAATTTGCAAGTTCCTTTGTAAAATCTTTTATTTCCATTGCAAACCTTGTATCCGGTTTATCCGAGCCGAACCTTAACATTGCCTCATCGTAAGGCATTCTTTCAAAAGGAGTTTTTATTTCTTTATTCAAAACATCCTTAAATATTTTTGAAAGCATATTTTCAACTATTGTCATAATATCTTCTTCGTCGATAAATGACATTTCCATATCAACTTGAGTAAATTCAAGTTGTCTGTCTGCTCTTAAATCTTCATCTCTGAAACATCTTGCAATTTGATAATATTTATCAAATCCCGCAACCATTAAAATTTGTTTGAAAATCTGCGGTGATTGAGGCAAAGCATAAAAACAACCGTGTGCAAGTCTTGCCGGAACCAAGAAATCTCTTGCACCTTCCGGAGTTGATTTTGTTAAAAAAGGTGTTTCTATTTCCAAAAAACCTTCATCGTTAAGATATTGCCTTATTGTTTGCGAAATTTTATGTCTGATAATAAAATTTTTCTGAAATGACGGCCTTCTTAAATCAAGGTATCTGTATTTTAACCTTATTTCTTCGGAAGTTTCTTTATAGTCATCAACTTCCAAAGGTAAAACGGGTGATGTATTTATTATTTCAAGTTCGTTAACAACAATTTCAACCTTACCGGTAAACATGTTCGGATTAACAGTTCCTTCCGGTCTGTTTCTAACTAAACCTTTTACACTGAGAACATACTCACTTCTTAAATGTTCGGCTTTAGAAAATATTTCTTTTTTTTCGGGTTGAAATACTATTTGAACAAGCCCTTCTCTGTCTCTTAAATCAATAAAAATTACTCCGCCGTGGTCCCTTCTTGAATGAACCCAACCGCTTACAACAATTTCCTTACCTATAAAACTTTCATCAACTTTACCGCAATAGCAACTTCTTTTCATTTTATTCCTCGATTATAAATTTTATTTCATAAAATTTAGGTTATAGAATTATGGGGATTATAATGTTATGATGGCAAAAACCACTAAACTAAAAGAAACAACCTTTAAACTAATAACCCATAAACTATAAACAAAAAATTGTTTTACAATTTTTTTAATACTGCATATAATGTAATATATCGTGGGCAAGTTCAAGGGCATCCCTGCCTTGTTCGCCTGAAACCAAAGGTTTTTTACCTTCAATTACACATTTTAAAAAATGTGTAAGTTCATAAGCAAGCGGCTCGCCCGTTTGAACTTTCGGTTTTATTACATCAATATCAAGTAAACTTTTAACAACTTTAACATCCGGTTTTTTTCTGTATATCTTTAAACTTTTTCCGGCATAGTCAACGGAAACATAACTGTCTTTTTGAAATATTCTTATTCTTCTGTATTTATCAATTGTTACTCTGCTTGTTGAAACATCGGCAATACAACCGTTAGCAAATTTTATTCTAACCTTTACAATATCTTCATGCTCCGAAAGAATTTTTGCACCGTGTGCTTCAAAACTTATAACTTTACTTTTAACAAAATTTAAAAGCATATCCAAATCATGTATCATCAAGTCAAGCACAACACCGATATGTGCGGTTCTGGGGTCGTAAGGGCCCAACCTGTTAACTTCAATAAATTTCGGTTCTGTAACATAAGGATATGCGGCAATAATCGCAGGGTTAAACCTTTCAACATGCCCTACCTGTAAAACAAGGTTTTTATCTCTTGCTATTCTTATAAGTTCTGTTGACTGTTCAACAGTTTCGGTAAAAGGTTTTTCAACCAAACAATGTATACCTTCCTGCAAAAGTTGTTTCGCTATGTCATAATGATACGGTGTGGGAACCGAAATTACGGCTGCATTAATTTTACCGATCACATCTTTTACGTCGGTAAAATTAACGGTATTGCATTTTTTTGCAATAGTCTCGCCCCTTTTAACATCGGCATCAACAACACCTATAAGTTCTGCATTTTCGTGTGTTGACAATATTCTTGCATGATGCTGACCTAAAGAACCTACACCGACTACGGCTATTTTTATTTTGCTCATTTTTTA
>ONEP01000152.1 GCA_900316875.1 Candidatus Ruminimicrobium bovinum | reverse complement strand
TAATAATGTTTTCTACTTTATTAATAATAGTTTTTTCTGAATAAAATTTTAATGTTCTTAGCAAATCGATGACATAAGAATTAATATCTATACAAACTACACTATTTGCTTTAACATTTAAACCTACACTTGCCCCACCACAACATAAATCAACAAATCTATCAATTTCTTTAGGAAAGAATTGAATTAATTGATCTAAAATTCTTGATTTATTACCTGTATAATTTAATGGTGTTTTTACTATATTTTCTAACATTATTTTATTTCTTCCTCAATTTCTTCTTCTATACCATAAAATCTCAATAATGTGTTTATATCAACAAAGATTCCTTTTCTTATAAATTCTTTTTTATCCATATTTTTATAAAATATTTTTATCATATTTATAAGAGTTCCTGTGTTGGCAAAATGTAATTTTCTATGACAATTAGGACAAACAGGTATCAAATTTTCAACGACATCTAATGAATTACCAAAATGTTTAGAATTTTTTAGTTGTATCATATGATGTGCTTCTAAATAGTTGTTATTTTCTTTTGTATGAAAATAATTTAACTCGTGAGCTTTATGACTATCCTCAGAACATTCATATACATCAAAAAAACATTTATAATTATATTGTTCTTTAATTTTATTTGATAAATTTTTTCTGCTTTTTACTTCTACTACTTTTGTTTTTTGCATACCTGTAAATAAAACAAAAATATCCTCTAACATTTTAATATTTTCTTGTAAAAGTTTAATAAGTTTATTCTTATCATTTATATCAAAAAACTCGTTTAATTTTAATCTAAATATTTCTTCAACATACAAATTCAAAATATCACTATTATTTGAATACATATTTTTCTTAAAGATATTTTTTAGAATATAATAATTTAAGATTATAGCAACATCTCTTTCAAAATTAACTTGTCCACCTGCATTATGAACTTTTTGATATATAAGATTATCTTTGCTTTTATATTTTTCTATAAGGTCATTTATTTCTGTAACAGATATATTAGCTCCTAACAAATCAAAAGCAATATCATAACTTTCTTGAGAACTTGGATTATAAAAAACAGTTGCTAATAAAAATCTATTTATATTTTTATTCAATATACAATCTAATCCTTCATCTATAAGATTTCCTTTAAAGCTATTTATTATTTTTTCTATTTCAACTTGAGGTTGGTTTTGTATTCCGAAATAACTACCATTTAACAAATATAAATGCAAAAGAAAAAACAAATAGCTTCTTCCATATTCTTCTGACTTCAAAATTTCATACATCTTTTCAGCAATATTGTTTAGTGTTGGAGATTGCTCTATATTTCTAAATAATATATTTGCAACTTCTAATCTCAAAAATTTTTGTTTATTATCTTTTGCTATTTCTTTAGAATAACACCATTTTTTCCATTCTGCTAAATCATTCTTTCTAATTATAAATTCAGGAACTATTTCTTCTATATACTCTACAAAAGTTTTTATACTTCTAATATTTGTTGTTATGAAACCAAAAATTCTATGTTGACTTGTATGCTTATTTGAAACAAACTCTTTATTATTTATTTTGTTTAATCTTTCTGTTATATGCATAGACAACCTCTATAACGATGATTTTCGGTTATTTTACAAAATTCAAATATTATTTACTACTTTTTTAATTAAATACTTTTTTATTTATGATTTATTATCTGTTAAAAACTTAATACATTTGTAAGTATTATAATAATTTTACAAAAGAAAGTCAAAAAAAAACATTTAATATTATCTTGAGTTTTTATAAACAGGTCTATTTTAGGAAAAAAACCGTCAAAACCCGGTGCACCAAAGACAACTTTTATCTTTCGTTAATATTATATACTTCAAAATTTAAGTTTAATAAAGTATTGATAACTAATAACCATATACCTAAAATCTATGACGATAATACAATGTAATACCGAATAAGTGAGTGTAGAGTAATTCTACTTTTGATAACTATAATTTAAAGTTCAAAATAGATATATTTGTAGTATTTTTATGTCGGAAATAAAGATTAATGTAGTGTAGTTAATAGACATAAAACTATAAGCAATAAAGAAACAATGTAGGTATATAAACAATCCGCATTTTCGGAGGGAATCCGAAAAGTCCCGTAGAAAATGCCTTATGGGTTAGAGATGTAAGTTAATAAACAAACCGTAAGTATCTGGTAACAGAATGTAAG